>DRJH01000415.1 GCA_011052285.1 Gammaproteobacteria bacterium | reverse complement strand
CCCTTGAGGGTGCGGGTTCGCGTTTTACCGGTGCGGCCTTCGATATATTGAAACGTCACCTTTGCGTTTTGATTGGCCACGATATTATTTTCGCTGATGACGCCACGGTACAGGTAACGAGACAGGTATTCCAAAGCGGGTTGGCCCCTCCCGACATGCTTGCAATCCACCACCCATTCACCAGGCAGATTATGGGGGATGGTCAGCCCCGTAGCGTTCATCGCCCCCAGAAAGCGGGCTCGAAACACTTTGGCCTGGGACCTCTTTTTGTGAATAATCAGCGACTTAGAAACAATGATGATAACACAAGAGGCGCCTCATTCGCTTTAACACTGGTAAGAGTTGCTGAAGCGCTGTCAAACCAAAGAGCTGCGGCTTAAGAAGCTATTTGGCAGGGTCGGATGAGGCGAGTAATTTGTCGCTGGATTCAACCAGCATCTCTACAGTATCGAGGCTGTCAATATCCATGACTTGGTCAGTGATCCAGCGATTCACCGCCTGACGGCCCATGATGTTCTGGATATGCGCAGCAAAACAGCGACGCATCTTAAACCCTGGTTGTTTGTCGGTATACTCACAAAGTGCGTACTCTTGGGTACGCCGATTACAGATGGCAAAGAAGTCCGATTCATAGTTACCGGCGCCGGTAATTTCTCGCTGGTTATTGGCCAGATGGCGGGCTGCATCGTGTGCCAGACAAATTACAAATTGTTCTCTTCGTGTCGGTTCTAACGAGTGGCTGAGTAAGCGATCCATGCAGTGAATCAGAAAGCACAGGTATTCAGCAATAACCCCCATGCGTTGTACGTCATTGTCGTAGATAAAATCTTCGGTATGTAGATTCTTGGCCGCATTGAGACTGATTTGCCAGCACACATAGGCCACGGCTCCCGCATTTTCTTCAATGCCGGCATCAGGCTTCATCCATTTATTGCGTATACGAATCCTGTCCACGGTCAGCCCATGGTCTGGCGTGGCGTGGCCATGTGCTTCGGGTTCCAGGCTTAGCGGTGTGAGCCTTTTTCAGAATGCGCAAGATCAATGACGTCATTGGCGATATCCATAAACTCCCTGGGATAGTCGGCGAACTTGTCATCCTTGGCTGGAGCCCAGTACTCACGTGGAGAGATACCATGCTCATGCTCATAGGCAATAAATTGATGCTGCATTTCCAGCATTTTCTGAATCTTTTCCTGTTTACTGTTCATGGGCATGCTCCTTCTCTTTTTGGATCAGTTGGCGTATCGCACGTAGATTACAACAAAAAGATTGCAGTAACCTATCTCCCGGTTGGGGTATACGTGGACACTATTTAACTGTGGCATTGACCGCTTTGATGTCTTTATGGGGGATAAACAAACCACAGCCTAAGAGGCGACCACGACCGACGACCAGGCTTTGTAGGGCCAGAGATTCTTGTGCTTTCAGGTCGGCAATCATCACGCTGCGGGTTGCCAGGGGGCCGATTTTTGATTGTACAGTACTGGTCAATCCACAAAGCATTTTGCGTACCGTAATGTTGTGGGTAGATAAATCATCGGCAACCCGTTGCATGAAGGCTGACTCGGATTCTCCCACTTCCGTGACGACGTGGTAGGCGTGCAAACAGGATAATGGCTGGATGGCCCGGGGCCTGGCTGTACCTATGGTCATCGTATCGTCGTTGATTTGCAGTTGCTGATCAGAAAGTGCCAGGACATCCCGTTGTCGGTGCTGCGGGATGCGCAGGTAAAGGCGGGCACGCCGGGATAATTGCAATACCGTCTCTGGACGACTCCAGCCATTTGCGGTTGCCGCGACATGGATGGAGTGGATTCCGGCCATGGGTTCATGCTCGAGCCAAGGCAGGATAGCAAGCACCGCTTCAGCCAGGCTGGCGGCGTGATCTAGAGGTAATTGTCGGCAGGTGAAGCTAAAGCCCAGATCCAGCACCTGAGTTTTGAGCTGATCCTTTTGCGTATCGGTATCTTCCTGCCAGAACATGGGTCTACTCTTGGCCAGCCTCCTGGTACATTCGCATCACAGGGTAACCGGATTCATCAGGAGGCTCAACAGTTCAGTTCCACAATTTCTGTGTAAAAAAAATTGGAATATATCCCTTTATAGATAGAAAATTTTGGATCATACCCCCCATCAGGAGGATTTTGTTGTGCCGTGATATTCCTACAATAGGTGCGGAATAGCCGAATGTGGATGCTGAACAGGCTGTATGAATCCGGATTGTGGATGGACAAAGAGGAACTGATGATGGCAGATCAACACGATACCCCGATGCTGGATGAACTAGAGAACGGCCCCTGGCCCAGTTTTATCACGGGCATTAAGAATCTTCGCGACCAGCATGAGAAACCTGGGATCAACGCTGTAGCCAATGACCTTTTGGGGCAGCTCGAACATTCGTATGAGACCCGTAAAGGGTACTGGAAGGGTGGCACGGTCAGTGTCTTCGGCTATGGCGGCGGCATCATTCCTCGTTTTTCAGAGGTTGGTGACGAATTTCCGGCCTCCCGCGAATTTCACACCTTGCGCGTACAGCCTCCCGCCGGCAATCATTACACCACCGATGCTTTGCGCAAGCTGGCCGATAGTTGGGAGAAATACGGTTCCGGTTTGGTCACATTCCACGGACAGACCGGTAATATTATGTTTATCGGTGCGGACACCAAGAATACCCAACCCTTTTTTGATGAAATCAACGAAGACGGCTGGGACCTGGGTGGCGCCGGGCCGTGTGTGCGTACCGCCATGTCCTGTATGGGTGCGGCCCGTTGTGAAATGTCCTGTGCTAACGAGCACAAAATTCACCGCATTTTGATCAATAACTTCACCGACGATGTGCATCGTCCGGCCTTGCCCTATAAATTCAAGTTTAAGGTTTCCGGCTGTCCCAACGATTGCCAGAACTCCATCGAACGCTCGGATTTTGCTGTCATCGGCACTTGGCGCGATGATATGAAAATTGACCAGGATGAGGCCAAAGCCTATATTAAGGAGAAGGGTAGAAAGCATGTCATCGATAACATCATTTCCCGTTGCCCGACCCACTGCATTTCATTGCAGGATGACGATACCTTCGAGGTAGATAACCGCAATTGTGTACGTTGTATGCATTGCCTGAATGTGGTTCCCAAGGCGCTGCACCCCGGTGATGACAAAGGAGTGACCATCCTGATTGGCGGCAAACGCACACTGAAGATCGGTGATCAGATGGGCACGGTCGTGGTGCCATTCATGAAGCTTGATACAGAAGAAGATTACGAAAAAATCGTTGAACTATCCGAAGAGATCATCGATTTTTGGGCTGAGAACGGGCTTGAGCACGAACGTACCGGTGAAATGATCGAGCGCATTGGCTTGGTCAATTTCCTCGAGGGCATAGGAGTTGAGCCGGATCCTAACATGGTTTCCTCACCACGCCATGTGTCCTATGTGCGGATGGACGGCTGGGATGAAGAAGCCCGCAAGTGGTTTTTGAATAATGCCGGAGACAACTTGGCCGCCGCTTCCTGAGCGCTGGGCCCACAGCTAACCGACACCAACAGATCGAACGGCAGGAGAAAGCACCATGGCATTTGCAGACATGCGTAAACCCATCGAATCGGGCTGCCCTGATGGCATGCAGTATATGCACCCGACCAGTGTCAGAAATTTCGGGCAATGGAAATATCATGATCATCCCAGGCCAGGTGTGCTGCGGCATGTCGCCTCCAGCGGCGAGGAACTGTGGACTGTGCGGGTGGGTACGCAGCGTATTCTTGATGTGTTTACCTTGCGCAAGCTTTGTGATATCGGTGATGAATATGGTGAGGGCCATATTCATTTTACCATCCGCAGCAATATCGAGTATCTGGTCGCCGATGGAGCCAAGGTTGAACCGCTGATCAAGGCCATTGAGGAGGCCGGTTTTGTGGTCGGTGGCACCAAGAATTCCGTGGCCATGATTTCACACACCCAGGGTTGGCTGCACTGCGATATTCCCGGTACTGATGCTTCGGGCGTGGTCAAGTCCATGATGGACGAGTTAATCGATGAGTTCCGCAACTGTAATATGCCCAACCGGGTGCATATCACCCCCTCCTGCTGCCAAATTAACTGCGGTGGTCAGGGTGATATTGCGATTAATGTTCAACATACCAAGCCGCCAAAGATCAATCATGACCTGGTGGCGAATGTTTGTGAGCGACCTTCGGTCGTGGCCCGTTGTCCGGTGGCAGCCATACGCCCGGCCGTGGTTAACGGCAAACCCAGCCTTGAGGTGGATGAAAAGAAGTGTATTTGTTGTGGCGCTTGTTATCCCCCATGCCCGCCGATGCAGATTAATGATGCCGAACACACCAAGATGGCGATCTGGGTCGGTGGCAATCACTCCAACGCCAGAAACAAGCCCTCATTTCAGAAGCTTGTTGCGGCAGGCCTGCCCAATAACCCGCCTCGCTGGCCGGAAGTGACGGCCGTGGTGAAACGGATATTGCATGTCTACAAAGAAGATGCCCGAGACTGGGAGCGTCTGAATGATTGGGTGGAGCGTATTGGTTGGCCGCGGTTCTTTGAGCTGACCGGCTTGCCGTTCACCAAGTACCATATCGACAACTGGCGTGGTGCTCGTGAGAGTCTTAACGCCTCTACACATATCCGTTTTTAGAGAACCTGTGAGTTAGGGGAGAGATAATGAAGTTCTCGATCATGGTTAATGAAGCACCTTATAGCCACCAGGCAGCCGATACAGCCTATCATTTTGCCAAGGCAGTGCTGGCGCAAGGCCATGAGTTATTTCGGGTTTTCTTCTATCACGATGGCGTAAATAATGGCACGCGACTGGCCACTCCACCACAGGATGATCGCAACGTTGTGGCACGCTGGTCTGCGTTGGCACAGGAGTCGGATGTTGATCTGGTGGTTTGTGTGGCTGCGGCCCAGCGTCGGGGCATTGCTGATGTCGATGAAGCACGCCGCAACAGCAAGGATGCCGATAACCTGGCCCCGGGTTTTAGAATCTCCGGGTTGGGTCAGTTGATCGAAGCGGCCATTGAAGCGGACAGGCTGGTGGAATTCGGAGATTGAGATGGCAGCAATCAAGAAAATGATGTACATCAATCGGACCGCCCCGCACGGTACGGTCTACGCACTGGAAGGGCTCGAGGTGGTGCTGATCGGGGCCGCATTTGAGCAGGATGTGAGCATGGCCTTCATGGATGATGGTGTTTTTCAGCTACTCAAGGGGCAGGATGCAGGGGACACCGGCATCAAGAACTTTGCCCCGACCTATCGTGCGCTGGGTGATTATGATGTCCAAAAGCTTTATGTTGATAAAGTTTCCTTACAGGAACGAGGGCTTGTGCTCGAAGATTTGCAGCATCTGACCTATGAGGATGAAGATGAGGATTATGCTGAAAAACCTTCAATCCGGCTGGTGTCGCGCCAAGAGTTGAGCGTATTGATGGATCAGCAGGACGTGTTATTTAATTTCTAGGCAATTTCTAGGTAATTTCCAGGGGATATTCGATGTTGCACACTGTGAATAAGTCGCCATACGAGAAAAACAGCCTGCAGCGCTGTTTTGAGTATGCAACGGACGGTAGTCCCGTGCTGCTGATCGAAAATGGTGTCTATGCTGTGCTGGCTGCGGGGTCCCATGCATCGATGGTCGAAGAGGCGATCAGCCAGCATCAACTGCGGGTCTATGCGCTGGGATCGGATCTGAAATTGCGTGGTATCAGCAAAGAGCAAATGATCGCCGGAGTACTGGTCATTGATTACGTCGGTTTTGTCAATCTGGCGGCGGAAAGTGATAAAGTTCAGTCCTGGCTGTGAGGCCGCTGTACATGGCTACAAGCAGACCAACACTGATACAATTGCGTAGTTTAAACCAACGAAACGAAAAGACTAGTTCAGGAGAAAATAATGGCTATTGAGTTTAACGGCACATCCTATGAGACCGACGAAGAAGGGTATCTGGTGGACTTGTCCGCCTGGAAACCGGAGTTGGGTGATGCCATGGCCGAGGCCGATGGTGCGACATTGGGAGAGAATCACTGGGAAGTGATCAACTTTCTGCGTGAATATTATGAAGAGTACCAGATTGCACCGGCCGTGCGTGTTCTGACCAAGGCGATCGGCAAGCGACTGGGTAAGGACAAGGGCAACAGCAAATATCTGTATGAACTGTTTCCTTATGGGCCGGCCAAACAGGCTTGTAAATATGCCGGACTGCCCAAACCGACTGGCTGTGTATAAAGGGCTATAGATCCGATGTTGCGTGTCAATATTGATCGGCTGTTGGGTAAGGGATAGCCGTGTTTCTG
>DRJH01000414.1 GCA_011052285.1 Gammaproteobacteria bacterium | reverse complement strand
TGCTGAATCCATTCACAGCGTAAATATTGAACATGGCTGTTGAGGTGCTGTTCAGGAAATAACGCAGCTGTTATAAAGTATTTTCCATCCCACACACCGGGTAACGGTGATCACGATTTGTACCGCCAGTATTTGTACCGTTTCCAATGAAGATCCTGAAAGGCATATTCAGCTTTATATGCTTTGTCTAATACTAGCTGATCAATTTATCCAGTTCTGTTCTATAGACAAGCCTAATGACGGCACCCATGGCCGTCCTGTCTTGCTGCGTTTCGTACCTATCAGCCTGTAAAGACGGCTGGTCGACAGCCGATACAGTATTCACCTGGTATATGAGCTGTGATGGAGCTGGATACGCCAGGTAAACGTTGCCAAGTAAGCGTCAGTCTTGACTTCATAGTCTGTTACCTCTATGGTTAAAGAACGAATGTTCTGGAATTAATCGTCATGGCGCGTCCGCGAAACTTTGATCCTGATATTGTTGTTGAGGTCGCCATGCGTGCCTTTTGGGAGCACGGGTACGCCGGCGCCTCATTTGATAAGCTGGTCGATGATACCGGCGCAAGCCGGCATGGTATTTACCAGGAATTTGGCGATAAGACCGGTTTACTGCTGTCTACGTTATTGCATTACGAACAAACTGTTCTACACAAGCTTACGTTGGAACTCCGTGGTGAGAAAGCAGCTCTGCCAGAGATCAGGCAATTTTTCCAGCGTGTTGCGAAAGTTGCGCGCTATGATACCGAAGGCGCCGGTTGCTTTATGTGCAATTCCCATATTGAAATGGAGGCAGAGCCCCAGATACGTGAGTATACAGAATCGTTTTTCCAGCGTTTGCAGCGGTTATTCAGGCGCTGTCTGTCTCAGGCTCAGGCACAGGGTGAGCTTGAGCCTGAAAAAAATATCACGGCCTTGTCCCACTATCTTGTTGGCCTGGTGCGCGGCATATCGGTGAATGCGCGCAGCAACCCATCTGCAAAGGCATACGATGCGTATATAGAGGTTGCATTGAGTGTATTGAAGTAAAAAAATTTACTCTAAATCAGAACGACCATTCTGTAATATCAGGAAATACCGACAGTGATTATTGTCACGAAGTACTACGTGTTTTTGAAATACAATAATATGCCTGTAAAGTTGAGTGTTCTTTTTGTAACAACGAGGAGGTATAAATATGAAACTCAAGCCCGGTGATGTTGCGCCCAGTTTTCAAGTGACCGATGTGCACGGTGAGACACATTCCATACCAGGAAACTGTTGTCGGCCCACATTGTTGTCATTTTACCGTCACGCAGGTTGCCCGCCATGTAACTTGCGCGTACATGAATTGATGTTGGCCAGTGAAAAACTTGATCAATACAATGTACAGATATTGTCGGTATTTGAGTCGACGCCTGAACACATCCGCAAGGATCTGGCTCATGGTGATGTGCCGTTTCCGATTCTTCCGGATAGAGAGCGGCACTTGTACAGAAAATATGCGGTGAATACGTCTTTGCGCGGGTTTCTGAGCAGCTTTCTACTTCGCCCGCAGTACTCAGTGAAGGCCATCTTTAAATATGGATATTTTCCGAAGTTTGCTGAAGCTACAACCATGATGCCGGCAGACTTTCTGATCGCTCCGGACGGGAGGCTTAAGCTTGTACATTACGGCAAAGATCTCGGAGACTATCTCGCATTCGACACGTTATACGGCGCGCTGGACGAATTGTCGGCAATTTCGACAAAGGGCGTGTCTGCAAGTGTAGCAGGTTGTATCAATTAACAAGCCCCGGGAGGTCGCTATATGGTTCTTCACGCGATTGAAAACATGCTCTTCAGAAAAGTAGCGCCGTTCACGATTCGCCACATTAAACGGCCGGATCTGAATACAGATGACAGGTTGGCAGTGAAAGTCCTGGAGCAGGCGTCGCGGGAATTCCAGGTTGCGCCACCGGTAACATTGCACCTGCCAGACCCTTTGCTAATGGCGGGCATCTGGGGCTTGATGCGGGAAAGTTTTGTTATTCATTCGTCTGGTCGCATGGTCAGGGAGGGAGTCGCAGCAGCGGTGTCAAAACTAAATGAGTGCCCGTATTGTGTTGATGTGCATGCCTCTATGCATTTGAGCGCGGGTGGAAAATGCAGCGCACTCAACGATGATCTTTTCACCGGTTCTACACCCTCTGCCATGGCGTATCAATGGGCCAGTGAAACACTGAATCCGGATAGTGAAGTGATTTCTGAACCGAAAATACTCCCGGCAGACAGGCCACAGATTTTTGCAACAGCGATTTGCTTTCATTTCATAAATCGCATGGTCAATATCTTCCTTGATGCGGCTCCAATGCCTATGCCCGCCGCGAACAGTGCGTTTATGCGCTCATTTTCCAGGGCGTCATTACGATTTTTTGGCAGGCGGATGGTCCAGCTTGATGGATCGCCGGGGGTTTTCATTATCGATACCTCAGAAATGGCGCTTCCGCCGGAGTTTTCGTGGTCAGTATCCGATCCTAATGTCGCCGGCAGTCTTGCGCGGTTTACGTATGCGGCCGAGGAGGCCGGCCGGGAATCGTTACACGAAGATGTACGCGCATTGGTGACAGGTCATTTGCGCGAGTGGCACGGAGAGCAGCCTGAGCTGGGGCGAAGTTGGGTAGAGGCGCTTGTTGAGCCCCTTGATGCGAGATTGCGGCCTTCGGCACGATTGGCTTTGTTGGCTGCGAGAGCGTCCTGGCAAATCGACGACCGGCTTATTCAGGATTTTCGTGCGCTGGTGGATGATGACAGGACACTGGTTCAAGTTACTGGGTGGGCCGCTTTTGCAGCGGTTAAGCGTATTGCAGGTTGGTTATAGTAATATGCGATTTTTCCTTCCTTCGCCTACCCAGGTGATACAAGGCAGATCTTCAGCACCAGGATCAGCCGTTGCCTGTTCCATGAGCGTCCGCGTCCCATAGACAGCGACCCTATCTGGGCAATGCACTTACCCACCAGGTTCGGCGGCGGTTGGTCGGTGCCACGCAGCGCAACATCGGCTTCCCGGGCGGCAAGGTCGAGTTCGTCCGAGGTGGCGACCATTTCCAGATTCACCTCGGGATAGCGCTGAATAAATTTGCGGACAGCGGGCATCACCAACCGGTCAATGCAGTGGTCTGCAGCCGCGACCGGTTTCCTGAGAAGCCATGTTCTCGAAGCGCTCATGCCGGACAAGGACATTCATCTCATCGCAGCTTGCCGGAATCCGTCGAAACTCCTGCCTGATTTCCATGATGAGGTACGGCAAGGGGATTTGACTGACAGCAGCTACATCAAGGAGCTCACGCAGGGTGTAGACGTCATCTGTCACGCGGCGGCCTGGACCAGCCTGTGGGCACACAGGAAAGAAGAGCAACGTTTGTATCGTGAGCCCACCATTGCGTTGATCGACGCCGCTATCGAGTCAGGGGTCCAGCGTTTCATTTTCGATAACAGTGTGGTCGTGTCAGGCACCTGCCGCGATGGGACACCCATCAGTGATCATAAACCCGCGCAGCACCCGGGACTCTGGCCGCATATGGATATCGTGGTCGATATTGAGAACTACATGCGCAAGCAGCCCGGGCGAGGAACAGCCATGGTGTCACTACATTGCGGTCATTTTGCCGGTGAACGTTTCAATCTGGGGTTCCTGTCGCTGCTGTTACCGAGGCTCAAAACGCATCTGGTACCCCGGGTGGCCGGCGGCAAAGTGCGTGTACCGCTGGTTGATGGTCGGGACCTGGGTACAGCCTACGCGTTGGCGGTAGATGGACTGGATGGGTTTGAGTCCTTCAATATCTGCGGCCCCTCCTTTCCACCCATGCGTGAAGTCATTGATTTCCTGCATACCGAAACCGCCGTACCCCGCCCACATTTCGGTGTACCGCTTAGTGGCGCATACGTATTCGGTTGGCTGGTGGAGAAATTGAATCCGATTTTGCCCGGCGACCCTTTCCTCACACGAGCTATCGTATTTCTGGGCGAAGATTGGTACGCGCCCAGTGACCTTGCTCGGGAACGCCTGGGCTACGAACCGAAATTCGACTGGAAGACGGCTATTCGACGTCAGCTCAAGGAGATGGAAAGTCAGGGGTATCCCCGGACGTCGCTTGTGGATGGAACACGCTGGTGGGCACGATAAGTAACGTACCCACCGAATAAGGAACACACAAACCGAGAGAGGATGCTATGAACCTAAAAAAATCAGTTGCCCCTGCCGAGAGCACTAAGCCGGCATAAATTGCTCCAAAGAATAGGTTTCGT
>DRJH01000413.1 GCA_011052285.1 Gammaproteobacteria bacterium | reverse complement strand
TCAGGGTGCCGGTCTTGTCCACAACCAGTGTATCGACCTTGCGCAAGACCTCCAGCGCCTCGGCATTCTTGATTAAAACACCCATCATGGCGCCCTTGCCGGTGCCGACCATGATCGACATCGGTGTGGCCAGCCCCAACGCACACGGACAGGCGATAATCAGGACCGCCACAGCGTTGATTACCGCATAGGCCAAGGCAGGTTCAGGCCCCCAGATCCACCACACGAAAAAAGTGATAATGGAGATCAGCACAACAGCCGGCACAAAGTACCCAGCGACAACATCCACCAGTTTCTGGATCGGTGCCCGGGTACGCTGCGCCTCGGCCACCATCTGTACGATCTGCGCCAGCAGTGTATCCGAACCCACTTTTTCAGCACGCATTAATAGACTGCCGGTACCATTGATCGTTGCACCAATGAGTTTTTCTCCGGGCGTTTTTTCCGTCGGAATCGGCTCTCCGGTGACCATGGACTCATCGACATTACTTTCTCCTTCCTGGACGGTACCATCCACCGGGATTTTCTCACCGGGACGTACGCGCAGGATATCCCCGACTTTCACATGCTCCATGGGGATGTCTTCTTCCGCACCATCATCACGAACGATGCGTGCGGTCTTCGGCGCCAGACCCAGCAACATCTTGATTGCTACATTGGTTTGACTGCGGGCACGTAACTCCAGCATCTGGCCCAGCAATACCAGGGCAGTAATCACTGCGGTGGCCTCGAAGTACACCGGGATCACACCCACCTTATTCAGTACCGACACCGGAAAAATGCCCGGGAACACGGTTCCGATCACGCTATAGATCCAGGCGATACCCACCCCGATTCCAATCAACGTAAACATATTGAGATTGCGGGTAACAAGTGACTGCCAGCAGCGCACGTAGAAAATCCAGCCACCCCAGATAACGACGGGTGTAGCCAGGATCATCTCCAGCCACTGGCGTAGATTGGGGTCGATCAGCTGGGCCATCCCATCCGGCCAGAACTCGGCCGCCATGGCGCTGAGAAATACCGGAATAGCAAGCCAGGTACTGATCCAAAAGCGCCGTGACATATAATCCAGTTCACTGGTATCCTCCTCTGCCTCTACACTGCGTGACTCCAATGCCATACCGCATTTAGGGCAACTGCCGGGATGATCCTGGACAATTTCGGGGTGCATCGGACAGGTGTATTCCGTTTTCGTCGCCAGTACGGGAACTCCCATGGCCTCCAGCGCCATACCGCATTTGGGACAGGCACCCGGTCCCGTCTGTTGTATCTCCGGATGCATCGGACAGGTGTAAAGCGCTGCCTTGTCCGCAGCCGATGAGTCCTGTTCTTGCGGGTTCAGGTATTTATCGGGAGAAGCAACAAACTTGTCACGACATGAAGCACTGCAGAACAGGTGCTCCGTCCCCTCATGGGTATGCCGGTGCGCTGTGTCTGCCGCAACATCCATGCCGCAGACTGGATCCTTGAGTGTGGCCGCCGCATGGTGTTTGCCACCACAACAACCACTGCTATGTTTGCCGGTTTTTAGATATTGCTCCGGCGTGGCAACAAACTTATCACGGCACGAAGCACTGCAGAACAGGTGTTCCGTCCCCTCATGGGTATGCCGATGCGCCGTGTCTGCCGCAACATCCATGCCGCAGACTGGATCCTTGAGTGTGGCCGCCGCATGGTGTTTGCCACCACAACAGCCACTGCTATGTTTGCCAATATCTGATGACTCGCTATTATGATTTAACATGGTGATTCCTTAATTTGTCTTCCTTGTTCAGTAATGTGAATAGTACAGCAGCAACGTGAATAGTACAGACTCAATGCTTGATGCCGGGCTGCTTGCCGTCATTACTGGAAAATGACTCAATCAGATGACAGACAGAGTGTCCGTCAGGAACACCGTCGGGCATATCATCCCACTGGCCAAGTGCCTGCTCCATACGGGTTTGCAGTGCCATCAACTCTTCCAGTTGCTGTCGATTTTCGTCGATACGCTGCAGCAGAATTTCCCGCACCCGAGGGCAAGGTGACTTACCTTGGTCAGAATCATGCATGATTTCCCGAATTTCGCTCAGTGTGTAGCCCAAACGCTTTGCCTGGCGGATGAAGCGCAGCCAGCCAACCTCACGATGTGGATACAAGCGGTAGCCGTTATCTGGGTTGCGTTGTGGGCGCAACAGACCCATACGAGTGTAGTAGCGAACCGCATGGGGTGTGGCACCACTGCGATTAGCGAGTTCGGTGACGGTCAGTGTGTTCATGTTATCTCCTGATAAGTAGTGGTACGGGCTTGATGGGACAAAAACCGGTACCAGGTGTAAGTCTCAATGCCACTATACAGCCTATACCTTAGACATAGGTCAAGGTTTTATTCCGCAGTTTCAGCATTGACCGCCCATAGCACAGGCGGTTACATTTAAGTCGCTTGACCTCCCTTCTACCTGGTACGAACAGGAAGCCCCTACAAGATGCCTGAAAAAATCTATATCAGTGCTGAAGACCTGCTCTGCGATGCTTATCGCCTCGCCGCCATCATTATGCAAAGTGGCTTTCGACCAGACTTTATTATAGGCGTGTGGCGTGGGGGCACCCCGGTTGGGGTCGCAGTGCAGGAATTAATGGATTATTTTGGCATTAAAACGGACCATATCGCTATCCGTACCGCTTCCTACACCGGCATTGGTGAGCGTGACGATGAAGTCCGCGTGTTTGGCCTTAAGTACATCATCCGCAATATCAATGCCGAAAACAGACTGCTCATTGTTGACGATGTATTCGACACCGGCAAGAGCGTAGACGCAATCATCCATGAACTCTCCATTCGCACCCGCCGCAATACCCCACACGACATCCGTATTGCCACACCATGGTTCAAACCCGGCAATAATCTGACCGATCGAGTGCCGGATTATTATCTCCATGAAACCGAAAAATGGCTGGTGTTCCCCCACGAGCTCGATGGCCTGAGTCAGGAAGATATATTTACCCACAAATCTTCCTGCCTGAAAGAAATCTTTCAGTCCCTGCATGATCTCAATATCCGCCCGGTGATGAATGGCTGAAACCAGGGCACTACTGCGGTTAACCGGTATCACCAAGTTATTTCCCGGCTGTATCGCCAATGATAAAGTTGATCTGCAAGTTGGTGAAGGAGAGATCCACGGCCTGATCGGAGAAAACGGTGCCGGAAAAAGCACCCTGGTCAAAATCATCTACGGTGTCTTACAAGCGGATGCCGGCAACATCTCCTGGCAGGGTAAGAACCTGCAGATCCCTTCACCAGCTGTGGCCAGGACTCTGGGCATCGGCATGGTATTCCAGCATTTCTCTCTTTTTGAAGCCCTCACTGTGGTTGAGAACATCGCACTGGGCCTGAATCGTGAGGAAGGCCGGGATCAGAGACAGCTCAGCAAACGCATCACCGATGTCGCGCAACGTTACGGACTACCGATCGATCCATCACGGACGATTCACGATCTGTCCGTCGGGGAAAGACAGCGGGTCGAGATTATCCGTTGTCTGCTACAAAAGCCCAGACTACTGATCATGGACGAACCCACATCGGTGTTGACTTTGCAGGAAACCGAGCAACTGTTTATCACCTTGCGCCGGCTGGCTGATGAAAACTGCTCTATTCTTTATATTTCACACAAACTACAGGAAATCACCGCCCTGTGTCACTCAGCGACTATTTTGCGGCAGGGACGTACCATCACTCGAATCATTCCCAGCCAGGAGTCTGTCGAAAGTATGGCACGGACTATGATTGGCGAAGAACTCACCCAGATACGAAAACCAGCGAGCCATGCCTCACCGGGGCAGTGCCAATTACTCCTGCAGGCATTCGATCTGCCATCAACCGCCGGCACCGGTGTCAGCCTGCATGCCATCAACCTGGCTGTATGCAGTGGAGAAATCATCGGTATTGCCGGGTTGGCTGGCAATGGTCAGGATGAATTACTGGCTGCCATCAGTGGTGAAAAACAACTCCAGGTAGCCGAGGACATTACTTTGCTGCAACAGGCTGTCGGCAATCAACCACCAGATGCCCGCCGTCGACTCGGACTGTGTGTCGTTCCGGAACAACGCCTGGGCCATGCCACTGTACCCATCATGAGCCTGACGGAGAACACCGTGCTTAGTGGCTATCAGCGTTTTGATTTGTTGCACCACGGGCTAATTGATTACCCGCGGGCCGCAAAAATTACCGACACTATCTGTCAACGTTTCGACGTGCGCTGCCGGGGCAATAGTACACAGGCATCAAGCCTGTCAGGAGGAAATCTGCAAAAATTCATCGTTGGTCGGGAAGTTTCACAACACCCACAGGTGCTGGTGGTTGCACAACCGACCTGGGGTGTCGATACCGGTGCACAAGCGATTATTCATCAGGCGCTGCTGGATCTGGCTGCCAGCGGTGTTGCTGTTTTGATCATCTCCCAGGACCTCGAGGAAATCATGACCTTATGCGACAAAGTTGCGGTCATGGCCGAGGGCTGGCTATCAGAACTACATACCGTTGATACGATCAGTGCCGAACAACTGGGCCTGCTGATGTCCGGCCACGCTGATGCCACCCGGACAGCTGCCCATGCTTAGGCTGGAACCCAGACCACAGGCATCACAGCAAATGGCACTGCTGGCTCCGTTACTGGCTATTCTATTGACCCTGATCGCCGGAGCTTTTCTGTTCTCGGCCTGGGGCGCCAATCCACTCACAGCAATGTATACATTTTTTATCGAACCGGTAAATTCCGTATATGGTTTCACCGAGTTATTGCTCAAAGCCACCCCGCTGGTGCTCACCGGCATCGGACTGGCCATCTGCTTTCGGGCCAATATCTGGAACATTGGTGCCGAAGGCCAGCTAACGGCAGG
>DRJH01000412.1 GCA_011052285.1 Gammaproteobacteria bacterium | reverse complement strand
GCCCTGACCAAAATCCACCACCACTTCGGCCCACGGGTATTTGATCCGGCCCAGCAACAGCTCGACCGTGCTGCTTTGCGTGCTCTGGTACTGAAAAACCCGGCATCACGCAAGAAATTGGAATCAATTCTGCATCCGCTGATCGAGGCCACGGTAACACTGCGACTGCATTGTGTTCATGCACCGATATGCTTGTTGGTTGTCCCTTTGCTGCTGGAAGTGGGCTGGCACACAAAAGTCGACCGGATACTGGTCATTGATGCCCCGGATACCTTGAGGCGACGCTGGATCAAAGCAAGAAGCCACCTCAGCGACAGCGAAATCGATGCTCTGTTTGCCTCACAGACCAATCGAAATACACGCCTGAGCCATGCGGATGAAGTGATCAATAATCATCAGGGGCGATCCTACCTATACCGGCAGGTTGACGAGCTACATCGCCGATATTTGCGAGCCGTCATCTGTACCTGATACATTAAAAATTCAGCGAAATATCC
Organism: Gammaproteobacteria bacterium; assembly: GCA_011052285.1. Lineage (GTDB taxonomy): Bacteria > Pseudomonadota > Gammaproteobacteria > Arenicellales > DRJH01 > DRJH01. The sequence goes on along the minus strand of DRJH01000412.1, from coordinate 4,734 downwards.
CGCTGTACAGATTGGCACAAGGCAATTTCCTTGGCCTGATCCATGGCCAAACGTTTCTGCAGACGCAGCCCGATCGAACCTTGCAGCGCCTGATCATAATTAGCAAAAACGGAACGCAGATCCCGACCAGCCACTTTGCGCCAGGCGACTTCATCAGCGTAGAGCTTGCGCCCCTGGGCCAATAACTTGACGGCCTTGGCAGGATTGGCTTTTTTACCTTTTAGCGCACGTCTGGCCTTGGAGAATTTGCGTTTGATACGGCTTGTACCGGCCACTTTATACAGCGATTTCTCGACCCCCTTGATTTGCTCCATGGCCTGGTCGGCAGGCATCCCGGCAACGGCTGCTTCAATACCATCAATTTGTGGTGCCAACTTTTCGAGGGAATTCGCCTGCTCGATCAACTTGCGAAATTCCGTAATTGTTGCATAGGCCCCATCCACCGTGCGGCGGTAGACACTGCGGGCACGTTTTTCCGCCTTAGCCAATTTCTGATAGCGTTGGTGCGCCTGATCCCATTGTTTCGGCAGGCTATTGACAAGCTTCTGCTTGTCGTCGTTGAGGGCTTTGATTTGTTGCTCAATCTGGCGAAGTTGTTCAGGTGGCGTCGTGCCATCGCGTGTGTAGCGGGTATGGGTCTTTTCAAGTTCATCCAGGTGTTGTTCAATTTTGCGAATCTGCCGCTGCTGACTACGTACTTTATGGTGTATCGGCCGGTACGTGGGCGCATATTCGGCAACCGCAGCCTCTGCGACACGTACTTCATTAACCCGATCAAATGTACTGGCCGCATCCTGGAAGCTTTTTTCTAAGCCTTTGCGTAATTTTTTTGGAACTACGCCCAGGTCAAGTGCCTGCATTTTCTTGATCGCGGTCGCTAATTCGTTCCGGTGTTGGTCGTAATAATTAAAAACGAGGGTCTCCAGACAACCCTGTAAACGCGGGTTGATCGGTGGTGGAGCCACATCTGAGGTCAGATAAATACGATCCGGCAGGTAATTCACCATGGTTGGGTACATACCAGCAATGGCCAGGCCCGTTAGTTGCAGTAAAATAAAGGCCACGGCACCACGATAGATCTGTGTGGTTTTCAGCGATGGTGGGGCTACGCCACGCAAGTAAAAGAGTGCGAAGCCAAACGGCGGGGTCAAAAATGAGGTCTGCATATTCATACCGACCATGACCCCGAGCCAGATTGCGGTCACATTGGCACTCGGATCAGTGAGCAGAATCGGCGCCACAATGGGCACCACGACGACCGAGATTTCGATAAAATCGATAAAAAAACCGAGCACGAAGATTACCGCCATGACCACGATGAACTGGCTCCAGAAGCCACCCGGCAGGCTGGTCAGGTATTCCCGCACCATAATCTCACCACCAAAAGCACGAAAAGCCGCCGTCAACATGGCCGCACCGAGCAAAATAATAAAGACCATGGAGGTGGTTTTAGCCGTTTCAGCCATTACTATGGACAAAGTATTTTCGATACGATAAGCACGCCAACCACTCCATAGCAGGCCCACCAACAACCCGGTAACCGCGATTGCAGCGAGGACAACACCGAGCAGATCATGGCTGTTGCGAATATTTTTGATATTAATATCGAAGAAATGCAGTACCACAAAAATTGCAATCGTTGACACAATAGACAAAATTGCCGGGGTATAGGCACTCCGCTTACCGGCTGCAAGGCGATAGCCACCCATCACCATGGCACCAATGGCACCAATAGCACCGGCTTGGTTAACCGTAGCCACCCCCATCAAAATAGACCCCAGGACCACGAAAATCAGACCCAGTGGTGGAATCAATGCCAACAAGACATTCAGCAGAAAACGACGGTCATACTTACCTTCGTAGGGTACCGGAGGGGCACTTTTGGAACGGACTACCGCAGTTACCAGGATATAAATCATGTATAACACTACCAATACCAGTCCCGGTATCAGGGCACCCATAAACATGTCGCCAGCACTGGCTGAGCTGACGCTGAACGATGCCGGCATGGAAAATTCGCCGGTTGCAGCTTTGTACATGGCTTTGCGTGCGGTATTAGCCTGATCCGATGCGCTACCGAGCTGATCTGCGAGAATGATTAACACAATGGAAGGGGGAATAATCTGTCCCAAGGTTCCGGACGCACAGATGGTTCCTGCAGCCAACGAATTGGAATATTTGTGACGCATCATGGCAGGCATGGAAATGAGCCCCATGGCAATCACTGTCGCACCCACGATACCGGTCGTGGCGGCCAGTAAGGCACCGACGAAGACGACGGATATTCCCAAGCCACCAGGCACAGGCCCGAACAACTGTGCCATAGCCACCAGCAGGTCTTCAGCAATTTTCGAACGCTGCAGCATAATACCCATGAAGATAAACAGTGGCACTGCGATCAGGGTATCACGTTCCACATCCCAGTACAGGCTACGAAAGTTCGTTACCCCTGCGGTCAGCCACTCAATCGGCCCACCTTCGGAAAAATAAGCACTCGGGTCCCCAACGATCAGGTAACCGGCCAGGGACGCCAGAGCAATCGCCAGAATTGCCGAACCGGGTAATGAAAAAGCCACCGGGAAACCTGAGGTTAGGGCAAACCCCATTAACAGAACGAGGATGACAAGAAAGAGAATTTCCATGAATCAGTCCTGAATCGTTACGGTTACATCGGGATCAAGCAGTATCTGTTCCATTGCTTCCCGTTGGTCGCCACCGGGCTCTCCTCGTAGATCCGCAGCACTGCTTAACACATAACTCGAAAACTGAATCAGCATGGAAACGGCGTATACAATCAGAAAGGCACCCATCAGATATTTCACATACATACCATAAGCACTTTGTGAAATCTCAAAACTATACAGTGGACTGTTCAAACTGCTACCTCGAGTCCACATGCCCATCGTCAGAATGGTCCAGCACAACGGCATCCCCAACAATACAGAACCCCATAAATTAACCCAGGCTTTGCGTCGTACACTAAAATTGGTATAAAAGACATCAACCCGGACATGGCCCCCGGTGATCAGGGTATTGGCACTGGCAAACAAGAACAGGGCGGCATACCAGAAACGCACCAGGTCACCCAAAAAGGCCTGCTCATAGGAAAAAACAAACCGGGTAATGACAATTTGAAATTCAGCCACCACCACCAATAACGCGAGCCAGACATAACCCAGCGAGCGGGTAAACAAGGCAATGATGAGGGCCAGCCCGATCAGTGGAAAATGTACATAGGTCCCTCGATAGACAGTACGGCCGAGATCGGAGGTTAGTTGTTCACCCACCCAAGCACTAAGAAAGTCCTCTACCCGCAGGAACGAGATCAGCATATCTGCCAGCCCCACCAAAAATACTGTCCAATAGGCCGCACGCACGACATAGGCTGAAAGTGCGGTCAGCCTGTCGGCATCCGTACGCAGCAGGCGATTTCGGGTCAACAAAACATACCCCAGCACCACCACAAACGCTGCGATATAGCCGAAAAACTGCAACCAACCCTGCGTCAGCGCTATACCCTGCAGTGATGTTGTGGCTGATCCCTGACCAAACCAGCCTTGGTAGTCGATAAACGCCAATACCCCCGGCCATTCCCGCCACATGATTAAATAATCATTGAGCAGAAACAGCAGCACCAATGCCACCATCCAGTGTGCGAACACCCGCACTGCCAAGGTGCCTGGTCCGCAAACAACGGACCCGGGTGTTGTATTGCCCGGAACATTCATGCAAGCCAATCCTGCTTATCCACAGTTTTCCTTTACTGCTTGATCCACACAGTAGCCATCTGATGCTGCAGGCAAATTCACGGTCCTGATTGGTAGGTCTATGAGAAAGCGGAACCCGAAGGTTCCGCTTTCCACAGCTTGCTAAGTAACCGCAATCAATCGGATCAAAGTCCTAGTACGCGGTTGCGCTGTGCGATGTAGGCCTGGTCTGAGATTTTAGCCCAGCCACCCACCGCAGTTCTTGATTTAACGAAACTCTCGTGAATTCGCTTGGCCAGATCACTGTGTTTGACCACCTCTGCAAAAACCTCGGCAGAGGCTTCACCGAAGGCATCGTAGATGTCGTCGTTGAACTTACGTAACTTCACACCCTGATCATTGATCAAACGTGCCAGATATTCACCATTTTTGGCATTGTACTCGGCCATCATGATGTCGTTTTCTGCCAGCGCTGCCGCGGTAATCATGATCTGGTCAGATTTTGACAACCCATCCCAGAATTTTTTATTAATACCCAGAGCGAGTGTCGCACCCGGCTCATGGAAACCGGGATAATAGTAGTATTTGGCCGCCTCATAGAACTTCATGAAGTAGTCATTCCACGGGCCGACCCACTCGGTGGCATCCAGAGCACCGGAGATCAGATTCTCATAGATCTGACTACCGGGCAACGATACCGGCGAAGCTCCGAGCTTGGCCAAAACGTCTCCACCGAAGCCTGGCATACGCATCTTCAGGCCCTTGAAGTCATCAGGTGAATTCATCTCCTTGCGGAACCATCCACCCATTTGTACGCCAGTATTGCCGCAGCGCATACATTTCAGACCAAAACCACCTGCAAGCTCATCCCATAGCTCCTGGCCACCACCCCACTGAATCCAGGCATTCATTTCGGCATCGGTCAAACCAAAAGGCACGGTCGTAAAATAGGCCCAACCCGGGTGCTTGCCCTTCCAGTAGTAGTCTGCCGCGTGGTACATCTGAGCATTGCCGGAAGCGACTTCGT
>DRJH01000411.1 GCA_011052285.1 Gammaproteobacteria bacterium | reverse complement strand
GGTTGCAGCTGAACATATCAATTTTATGGCGGCCCAAGGGCGTGGACTGATCTGTTTGACCCTGGCTGAGGAGCGCTGCTCGCAGTTAGGCCTGAAGCTGATGGTGGCTGATAACAATGCTCGTTTCAGTACCGCATTTACGGTTTCCATTGAGGCAGCCAACGGTGTAACTACTGGTATATCTGCCGCAGACCGCGCCACTACCGTGAAAGCTGCCGTGCGTACAGATGCCAAACCTGAGGACATCGTCACGCCGGGCCACATCTTTCCGGTAATGGCACAACCCGGCGGGGTTTTGACCCGGGCAGGTCATACTGAAGCGGGTGTTGACTTGGCGCGCATGGCCGGTTTTGAGGCATCCAGCGTCATCTGTGAGATTCTCAAACCGGATGGCAGCATGGCTCGACTTGAGGATTTGCGCAAATTTGCGGTCCGCCATGGTCTGTTGATCGGCACGATAGCGGAACTGATTCGTTATCGAATCAAGCACGAGCCGACACTAATACGGGTGCTTGAAACACAGATGATGACGCGTTATGGAGCATTTCAGGCGGTTGGCTATCGCGATCAGATCGATCATTCCACACATCTGGCGCTGGTCCGAGGGCAGATTGATCGCGACCAACAAATTCCGGTCAGAGTTCATGTGCACCGCGGTGTGTACCACATGTTGACAGACCGTCGAGAGGTTTTCTGGTCTCTCGAAGAGGCCTTGGCCTATATCAGCCAGCAACCGACTGGTGTACTGGTCATCCTTAACTATGAAGAAACCCCTGATCAATTACTTACCAGTATCCAGCAGGTAGAACCGGATCTGCAAGCTTCGGGAAATAAAGCCCCCGGTGACTTGCGTATGCTGGGCGCAGGAGGGCAGATTCTCGCTGATCTCGGGGTAGGGAAGATGCTGATTTTAGGTGGTAGTCGCAAACCACATGCCCTGTCAGGATTTGATCTGGTGATCGAGGATTACCTTGGTGTTCCAGGCTAAGAGGTCGGTCCAAGAACAGAAAGCCTACCGTGGAAAAGCGGACTCCTGGGTGCTAGAATTGCCGCATGGCCATACCACAGTGGGTTCTCTGTTCTCGGACAGCCTCCTAGTGGGTGTTGCTAACCCTGCGGTAGAGTATTGAGGAAGAACAAAATGAAAGCAACGATAGAGGGGATATTAACACCGGGAGATGCCAGATTTGGATTGGCAGTTACCCGTTTCAATGATTTTATTACCGAACGCCTGCTTGCAGCCGCACAGGACGTTCTCAGGCGTCACGGTGTCGCGGCCCAGAATATGCAGGTGGTGCGTGTGCCCGGGGCCTTCGAGTTGCCACTGGTGGTGCGTCGGATGGCGAAATCCGGGCATTATCAGGGGATTGTTGCGTTGGGTGCAGTGATACGTGGGGCAACGCCTCATTTTGATTATGTGGCCGGTGAGTGCGTAAAAGGACTGGGTTTGGTATCTCAACAATGTGAAATTCCCGTCGGTTTTGGTGTTTTGACGGTCGATACCATTGAACAGGCGATTGAACGCGCGGGTACCAAGGCCGGCAACAAAGGCGCAGAAGCGGCATTGGCTACGTTGGAAATGGTCAGTTTATTACAACAGTTGGAGCACTGATTAGATGAGTGCTTTGTCGCGGCGCAACAGTCGACGTGCCGCGCTGCAGGCGCTTTATCAATGGGATATTGGCGGTCGGCAGCGAACTGTGGGGTCACAGTTTGTCACCGAATTCTGGCAACCGCAGCATTCCGATTTTGATCGACCGTATTTTGAGAAATTAATTGCCGAAATTGGTCAATGTTTCGAGGAACTAGATGTTCAACTACAGGTCTTTGTGGAAAGAAAAATTGCGGTAATCGATCCGATTGAACGGGCGATTTTACGTATTGCCTGTTATGAACTCTGTTATAAGCCGGCGATTCCGCATAAAGTAATTCTTAACGAGGCGATTGAACTGGCTAAAACGTATGGTGACCCCGAGGGGTATAAGTTTATCAATGGGGTGCTGGACAAACTGGCACATACCGTTCGTGCTGAACTTTTGGTGGGAAAGAATCCATAAACCTGCTTGTGTCGCAACTGTGGTTGAGTGGTGTTATTGGGCGTCAGGTCGTAGCAGGATAATGGTTAGGAGATGCCGACTTGGATGAATTTGATCTCATCGCCAGAATTCTTCAGCACTTTGTAGAGGCACCACAGTTGGGCGTCGTATTGGGTCCAGGAGATGATGCTGCTCTGTTACAACCCACGCCCGGATCAAGGTTGGTGGTTTCCACTGATATGTTATTGTCTGGGGTCCATTTTCCTACAGACACAGGCCCGCAGGATATCGCCTACAAGGCGCTGATGGTCAATCTGAGTGACCTCGCCGCTATGGGTGCCACGCCTCGCTGGTATACGGTCTCCCTGGCCTTACCTCGGGCCGACGAGGCCTGTATAGATTCTTTTTGTGCGGGATTATTGCAGGCCAGTAGACCCTCCGGTATTGCTCTTGTGGGTGGTGATATAACGTGCGGGTCCTTGAGCGTTGCCATCACCATCATGGGAGAATGCCCTGATGACTCGGCGATGTTGCGTAGTGCTGCGTGTGTCGGAGATGATATTTACCTGACCGGTACTATCGGTGATGCCGCACTGGGACTACAGATTCTGCAAGGACGGCTGCAGGCTCAAAGAGAGGATCGCCGTTGCTGTATTGAGCGCTTGCAACGACCACAGGCCCGTAATCGAGCAGGTCTGGCGATTCGTTCACTAGCCCACGCGGCCATCGATATCTCGGATGGATTGTTGCAAGACCTGGGTCACGTTGCCCGTGCCAGTGGCCTGCAAGCTGTCGTATATGGCCATCAGCTACCATTGTCCGATAGTTACCAACGGTTAGTGCCGGCAACGACAGGATTAGTCCCGGCGATCAGCTTTGGAGACGACTACGAATTGTGCTTTACTGCTGCTGCGGTAAATCGTCAGCATATTGAGTCGGTGTTTACTGAAATACAACTCCCCTGTACTCGTATTGGTACCATGCAGGCAGGGAAGGGGATTGTTTTCCTCGATCATAAAGGCCGAGCTATCTCGACCAATGCCAAGGGTTATCAGCACTTTATGTCGCAAGGATGAAGACTCAAGTGGATAAAGACTCAGGTAGCAACGATTTTGCGTGTTTCATCAGCACTCAGTTGCTGTAGATGGTCGAAACTTGATTCATAGCTGCCCACTCCCATGGTTGCAGAACGCAGCTCCTGAATCATGTCTTGCATTTCCGCTGCGGGGATCTGGCAGCTTACTTCATCCCAGCCCTGTCGATGGGCACAGGTATCAAAGCCCAGAATTTGACCGCGCCTGCCGCTGACCAGTTTCTGGATACGTGGCGTGTGTTCATTGGGAATAACAATGCCGACATTGTTAATTGGTTCAAGGAGTACAGTTCCTGATTCTGCTATGGCCTCACGTATGGCCTGAGATCCGGCCTTTCGAAAAGCCATTTCGGAGGAGTCTACGGCGTGGAATTTGCCATCAGTGAGGACCACTTCGAGATCGACCAAGGGGAAACCCAGAGGACCTTCGCGCATGGCATCGATAACACCAGCTTCGACCGCAGGAATATACTGTTTGGGTACCACACCGCCATGAATTTTATCACTAAATATAAAACCTTCGCCGCGTTTTCGTGGGGACACGCGTAGCAGTACTTCACCGAATTCGCCGTGACCGCCACTCTGCTTTTTGTGTCGAACACGTTTCTCCACAGTTTTGCGCAGCGTTTCCCGATAGGCCACCGTCGGCACAGTAGCATTGACCGTCAATCCGGAGCGGTTTTTTAATTTCTCCAGGGCCAGGCGCAGATGCATATCACCTTGACCATAGAGGATAAATTCACCCGTGCGCTCATCAAATGCAGCACTTAGAGACAAATCCTCATCGAGTATTTTCTGTAGGTTATCGGGAAGTTTTACGTCATCCCCCCGGTTTTCAGTCCTGATTGCGAGTGCAAACGGTGGCGGTGTGGGTGCGGCCATGTTGTCGGATATCAGTTTGCCATCACCGGTCACCCGATCACCGGTAATAACCCCATCGAGCTTGCCAAAACCAATCACATCACCGGCCTCAGCAGTGGCCAAACGTTCCATTTTAGGGCCAAAAATTTTGCTCATTCCGGCGGCTCGTTGGCCATTCAACGTATCGCCATCCTTGAGTGTTCCCGTCAGTACTCGTCCGATGGATATTTTTCCGGCATGGCCGGCATTGACCGTCTTGAATACCCTCACCACCGGGCCGTCTGTGCTGCCGACAGCTAGGCGTAGATTCGTGGTCGTGATATCCGGTGCTTCGTGGCGAAGTGCTTTCATTAGGCGTCGAATGCCATTGCCATGAGTAGCAGAGCCAAATAACACCGGCACCACGAGATTGCTGGATAAATTCTTGCTTAAATTAGAATATATGTCGTCGTTAGAGGGGATCACATCTTCCAGTAGTTTTTCCAGTAGATCATCGTCAAAATCAGCGAGACTTTCAAAAAGGGTGGTCCGTGCTTCTTCTTCCCGGTCCTGTATGACTTCCGGTAATGCAAGCAGACTGGACGGCTTGCCTTCTTCCCAGCGAAAGGCCCGCTCAGATACCAGATCAACGTGACCGATAACCTTGCCATGCTCACGGATCGGTATTTCGCGCAACACCAGCGGCCGTCGCGAAACTGCCTGAAAAGTTTCCAGCATATGACGCGCACTAACCTCTTCCTTGTCAAATTTATTGATGAACAGGAGATGTGGGACATCGGCTTCATCAAGAATTTGCAGGGTTGCGGTAAGTGCAGTTGACTTGCCTGGGTCCGGTTCACAGACCACGACTGCAATATCGGCAATGGTCGCCGCGCTGCGGGTTTCCTGTTGTAATTCAATCAATCCCGGGCAGTCGATAAAGGTCCAGGGTTCACCCAGGTAGTCTGTGCTCGCGATATTCATTTCCGTAGACATCTCGTGGGCACGAGCTTCGGGTGAGTTGTCGGCCAGGGCCAGAGTCTCTGGATTATGTCGTTGCAGAGAACCTGCCTCGGATAGCATGGCTTCAAGGAGGGTGGATTTTCCGGATAGATACGGGCCACAAATCAATGCCACCCGGGGTGAAGAAGTATGCGTTACAGTCATTGTGGAGTCTTTTCCCGATCGATTGAAAGTGAAGACCGCCCCCTTGCTCATCATCAAAATTTATGAACGGACCTGTGCAAGGCCTACCAGGTGGTCGATGTATTTGACAGATAGACCGTACCGCATGGATTCATGATAATCAACTACTTGAGATCAAAAAAATCCCTAAACAAGGAAGTTATTCCTTCACATATCGTTACCACCTATCTACTGTTTTTCCAGAAACCAGGAGGGGTAATATGCTATTTCTGTGGTAACTGCTCAGCACCCCTATGCAAAAGGCCTCGTAGCTTCAGATTGCCCTAAATTTATTCGAGAATAAGAAAAATACGCGCAGTGTGTTCCAGCACTCGAGCATGTTTGACGCAGTTATCGGGCGAATCAAGGGTGAGCTGAATAATCGCTTTCTGGGTACACTATTTTTCCAGGATGCTTGCACTCCGGGTTATTATGGTTCATAACTGTGTGTGTGTTTCTATCAGTCTTATATCGACCTGCAGACCGGATGAGTCGACTCAATTATGTGCCCATTTAAATTGTCAAGCGTCTTTAAAATTTTACTTGGAACAGTAATTACACTGTCACTGAGTACGACTTCGGCGGTGGCAACAACCATTTACGTTTACCATCAGCGTGATGGTTCCGTGTTGGTGACCGATCACCGGATGCTCAAAAAAGGCAATCGTTTGATCAGGCGCTACCAGGCAGCACATGGCCAGACAGCACGTAGAATGACAAAGTACGGCAAACGTACGGATTCCACGATGGCCAAGTCCACGCCCGGACCCAGGGTTTCTTCCTTTGATGACCAGATCGACAATTATGCCCAACTGAACCGACTCGATCCGGCACTCTTAAAAGCCGTGGTACAGGTCGAATCCGGTTTTGATCCCATGGCTACTTCAAAAACCGGGGCACTGGGGTTGATGCAATTAATGCCGGATACGGCCCGCCGCTATGGTGTGACCAACAGTTATGATCCAGAACAGAATCTGGCCGCGGGTGCTCGCTATTTACGTGAGTTACTCACCAGTTTTGGTGAAAATATCAATCTTACCCTGGCTGCCTACAATGCTGGATTTGAAAATGTACGGCGTTTCCGTGGTATCCCGCCATTTGCTGAAACACTGCGTTATATTCGCAAAGTGACCTCATTACTTAGCCTGTATCGAGAACAGGGCTAATCCCGTTCTTCTCAGGCCTCCTAGCCCTATTCACCAGCTGGCCGGGATAATGGCCCGCAGAATCAGGTTGGCCACAATCGCAGCTGCGACATCATCAAGCATAATACCCAAACCACCGGAAACATGACGATCCAACCAGCGGATGGGCCAGGGCTTGCTGATATCGAGCAATCGGAACAGCCCGAAACCAAACAGCAATGCTGCCGCTGAGGAAGGAACCGCAAGCATGGTGATAAAGTAACCGGCGATTTCATCCCAGACGATAGAGGGGTCGTCATGAACCCCCATGCGTTCAGCCGCTTTACCACAAATCACAATCCCGACCAGTACCAATCCCAGGGTTATAACACTATAGATCCAAAGTCCCAGTGGTTGCAGTAACATGACCAATGGCACGGCGACTGCAGTACCAAAGGTGCCAGGCGCCCGTGGCATCTTGCCGGCACCAAAGCCGGTAGCCAACCACAGTACTGGATCTAGCGTCAATTTACCCGATTTGCTCATATTGCCGGACTTACCGAGATTATCGAAATAATGATCACATTTTCTCTCCACAACAACACGGTCACAGGAAGACGGACGATAAGCGCCTCAATTTCTGCAGTCAACAAACTTTTGCACGCAACAGCCTCCGAGGAGGCTGCAGGCTGCTTGTCCCTGTATGCGCTGTATTCCACAACGTATAAACAGATAAGAGTAGTGACAAGTCGGTAGGGACAAGCTATCTTAACCGTAGTCTTTGGAGAATCGAAATGCCCTCATTTGATGTCGTTAGTGAAGTGGACTGGCCTGAAGTCAATAATGCCATTGACCAGGCTAACCGGGAGATCGGCACCCGTTACGATTTTAAGAATACCGATGCTCGGGTCGAATTGACCGCTGAGAAAATCACGATTTTTGCAGATAATGAATTCCAGGTTGGTCAGGCGCTGCAGGTTTTACGAACCAAATTGGCGAAACGCAAGGTTGATCTGGGTTGTTTGCAGGAGGGGGAAGTTGAGCAATCGTCGGGAGGCAAGGCTCGTCAGTGGATTACCATTCAGCAAGGTCTCGACCGAGAAACAGCAAGGGACCTGGTGAAAAAGATCAAAGCAGCGAAAATGAAAGTACAGTCCGCCGTGCAGGGTGAACAACTAAGGATCAGTGGCAAGAAACGAGACGATTTGCAGGCGGTT
>DRJH01000410.1 GCA_011052285.1 Gammaproteobacteria bacterium | reverse complement strand
ATATCGACAATCGATATCTCCGAGCTGATACGATGGTTCAGCTGCCTGGGACAAGGTTGTCCACAGGACCAGGATGATCAGGACGACACCCGATAATGCGCATTTCATTACGCCCTCCTCCAATGAACTACAATATTATTGAGCAGTAACTATTCAGCGTATTCATCTTTTGTCCCATTACGGCGTGTGTTCGTACTCGAACAGCCACCAGGTAGCTCCTCCCTATCGACGGCAATGGTAGCACAATGAGCATTCGGCCGCTGCCAACCTCAATTTTGGTTTTACCATTCGACAAATAATCGCGAATCAGAAGAAACTACGTTTAACCGTAATCACGTCACCCGGTGAGATGGGATCACTCATTTTGATGGCTTCAGGAAGTGTATCTGGCGTCTTGCCATGAACGACAACAATATTCTCTTTATCCGCGCGCTCATTGAAACCACCGGCCAACGCGATAGATTTGCTTACCGTCATTCCTGGCTGGAAGGGGTAACCGCCTGGATTTCTTACCCAACCATTGACGTAAAAGTTACGATAATTCGACAATGATACCGAAACAATCGGATTCACCAGGTAAGGCCCTTTGAGCTTGCTAGTGACGAACTGCTCAAGCTCTGCCGCCGTCATTCCCTGAACCTTGACCGTTCCTAAAAATGGATAGGAGATGGTCCCACTATCACTGACCAGTGTTTCGATGGTCATATCCGGCTCACCGAGTACCTGGATCCTAATTTTGTCACCGGCACCGAATGTATACTCGGTTTCCGCTAATATTGCCGTTGAAAATATCAGCGCTACAATGACCAACAATAATCCAATAGCACCTGGAGGCTGTCTGAGAATGCTCCACGTGCCTATATCTGCATGAGGTCGTTCTGTATACCACATCATTTTTTTTGCCAATTATCCTTATATTTCAGACTGCAGTCCTCAATAGCCGTAAATTGGGGTCGTATATGGCGCGCCCGGCGCGATTCGAACGCGCGACCCCTGGCTTCGGAGGCCAGTACTCTATCCAGCTGAGCTACGGGCGCCTGTTTACGAAGTGGCACCATTTTACGGTATACTTACGACACTAACAAACTTGTACGCTATTTTTTTACCCTACGCGTAGTGGGGCATAACAATGCCCGCGAGCCTATTTCATAGATCAATCACATAACTATATGTCGAAAAATACCAATATGCACAGAACCTGCTTACGATTTTCTTTTCAACCTAGCCAATCGTTACTAACCATAATCGTACTGGTATCAGCACTTAATCTTGGTATGTCGAGCCCAACCTTGGCGACAGTCAATAATCAGGAAATCATTGATCGGATCAAACCCGTGGCCGAACTGAATGTTGTGGAAGCTGAAACAAAAGTGCCGTCACAAACGAATAATTTAAACGGAGACGCCCTCACTACCGCTCTCTTCGGACGCCGCATCTACTCGAAGACCTGCAAAAGTTGCCATGGCTCTGGCATCATGGATGCACCTACAGTCGGCAATACCAAATCCTGGGCTCCACACATCGCTAAAGGCCTGCCGATCCTGGTAGAACATGCGATAAAGGGCTTTAAAAATATGCCACCAAAAGGCGGCAATCTCTCCCTTTCAGATGACGACATCAAAGCTGCTGTGAATTACATGGTCGATCATTCCCTCCCCCAGGAAACGAAGGCCCCTGCCTCTACCGTGACTAGCGGGAGTAGCATATTTGAAGATGTCTGCCAGGCTTGTCACGGTACCGGTGTTATGGGTGCACCAAAATTTGGCAGCGCAAAATCGTGGGCTCCACATATTGCCAAAGGTCTGCCGGTTTTAATTGAACACGCGATTAACGGCTTCAAAGAAATGCCCGCAAAAGGTGGTGATGATTCCCTATCCGATGACGATATCAAGGCTGCGGTACGTTACATGGTAGAGCATTCTCAACCTTAGGAGGTTGTTTGGTCGAGATGCCGCAACTGCATAGCTTCGGCGACATGATGGGTTTGGACATCGCTACTTTCAGCAAGATCCGCTACCGTTCGAGCGATTCGCTGAATACGATGAAACGCTCTCGCTGAAATGCCCAAATGAGTCGCCGCATGGATCATATAATCTTCAACATTCGCTGCAGCTTGCCAGCAACTACGCAACCGAGCCCCCACCAATTCTGCGTTGGTTGAACGCTGGCGCCGCCAAGCACGTAGCCGAGCCTCAACAACACGACTGCGAACCTGTGCACTGCATTCAGCCGTTGTATCTAACAGTGAGGATAATGGTACCGCGGGCACCCACACTTGCAGATCCAATCGATCAAACAAAGGGCCAGAAAGCCGACTACGATAACGTTGGATCTGGGTTGCAGTACAGCAACAGGAGTGGTCTTTTGCACCCAAAAAGCCACAAGGACAAGGATTCATGGCTGCGACGAGCTGGAATCGTGCCGGGTATTCAACACTACCCGCAGCCCGTGATACCACTACTCGACCCGACTCCATTGGCTCTCGCAAACTTTCAAGCGCCCGCCGATCAAACTCAGGTAATTCATCAAGAAATAACACTCCATTATGGGCCAGGGAAATCTCTCCGGGTCGTGGGCGAGTTCCACCCCCAACCAAGGCTGCACATGACGCACTATGGTGCGGACTACGAAAAGGCCTTTGCCGCCACATTCTGGCCTGAAATGGCTCCCCATTGAGTGATCGAATCGCTTCAACCTGCAATGCTTGCTCTTCACTATTCAGGGGCATGACCCCTGGCAAACAATGAGCCAACATAGTTTTTCCGGCTCCCGGAGGACCCATAAATAGTAAACTATGGCCTCCAGCAGCGGCAATTTCCAGTGCCCTGCGCGCCTGAAACTGCCCTTTTACCGCAGCCAGGTCATACCCTGTTTCCTGTTCCGGATTACTCAGTTGCGTTGGACTGGCCCAGATTGGAAGTTGCTCGAGCCCCCCAAGATGGGCGGTCACATCGGTCAGACTAACGGCTGCCAAAATACTGGCATCAGAAATCAGTGCTGCCTGTGGAGCATTTTCGCAGGGAACAAAAATCATACGGCCATCACGAGTCGCGGCCAGTGCTGCCGACAACACACCCGGAATTGGACGAAGCATGCCGGTCAGTGCCAGTTCGCCCACAAATTCAAAGTGTTTGAGATCTGCATTTGATAACTGCCCGGAAGCGGCTAGCACGCCAATTGCAATTGGCAGATCAAAGCGACCACCCTCTTTAGGCAGATCAGCTGGCGCCAGGTTAACGGTGATACGATGACCGGGAAACTGGAAGCCCGCTGTATTAAGTGCCGCACGAACACGATCCTGACTCTCCCTGACCGCAGTCTCCGGCAGGCCGACGATGTGCATATTCGGCAAACCACCACCGATGTGCACTTCAACAGTGACCAACGGGGCATTCATGCCAACCACGGCACGACTAAAAACAATTGCCAATGACATCACCCCTCCATGGGTCTGTAGCAGAGTCGATGCGCTCCTTGCGCGATCCAAGCATAAACCCGACGCCGTACCGGGTCAACTTTCAGTTCTATTCGCCAGCAATTCTATTTGAAGTTGTGCGTGTTTTGGTACGGTGATTACTGCTTTGAGTAGTCCGTTGGGGCAATTCATCAGGGTATATTTTTTGTTGCCAATAAAAAAAGCTCTCCACAAATACAATCTGCGTACGTCACTTATCACCATATGGACGCCTGAAGCTTCTGCGTGCACGTTCCACTTTACCTCTGATCACGCAATCAGCTACATGGTCGTTGATCAACCCCATTGCTTGCATAAAAGCATACGCCGTTGTCGGTCCAACGAATTTCCAGCCCAGTTTTTTCAAATCCTTAGACAATGAGATCGATTCCGCCGATGTCGATACAGTCTGTGGCTTCGCAATTTGCCTCGCATCCGGCTCGTAACGCCAGAAGAAGGCTGCCAACGAGCCTTCCTGTTCGACGAGTTCCTTAGCTCGGTTTGCGTTGTTGATAACCGCCTCGATCTTGCCACGATGGCGAACGATACCTTTATCCTTGAGAAGACAATCAACGTCGCGCTGGGTGAAACACACTATTTTGTCGAAATCGAAATGGTGAAAGGCACGGCGGAAATTCTCACGCTTGGCGAGGATAGTTCGCCAACTCAGCCCGGACTGAAAGCCCTCCAGACATAATTTCTCAAATAGGCGATGATCATCACTGACCGGAAACCCCCATTCGGTATCGTGATAACCAAGAAACTCCGGTGCAGCATCGCACCATTTGCAGCGTAATTTCCCATCAACCCCTTTTATTGTCATACTCATAATACCTACTCCTTAAAGTAGTACAATCGGCCCAGTGGTAGGAGGCTGTCCGAGAACATCCATATGCTGGGCATTCGGAAATTTAATTATTTAAATAAGTATTGTATTATTGAAATATGGACAACCAACATACCATTGCGATTTTTGAAGCGCTGTCATCGGTTGTGCGCTTGGATGCGTTTCGTTTGCTGGTGAGAATGGGGAAGGAGGGTATGGTGGCAGGTGAGATGGCAAAAACGCTGACCGTTTCTCCGGCAAATCTTTCCTTCCACTTAAAGGCGTTAACCCAGGCTGGTTTGCTTGCGGTGGAACAACAAGGCCGCTTCCAGCGCTATCGTGCCAACATTCCCGTAATTGTGGAAAGGATACCGTAAACGCAGATCTTTTTCCTGATCCTCAGCTATATGCCGCAGTGTTGACCGAAGCAAGCCAGGATATTCAATCCATCAATATGTTGAATGAAGATAACACCAATGAACAAAAGGCTGTTTTGGATGGAGCGCAAGCAAAGCTGGCTCAGCTTAATCCACTTGCCGACCTGTACACGTCCTACTTGATGGATTCTGGCATCAAGTCTGACGTTTATAACGGGTTATTCTGCAGCCTAGATAAACAACAGCCCATCAACAATCCACTGAGTCCGGAGTTGCCTGAAATATTGGAATCGATAAATATGTATCGAGACCGGCATCACTTTTACCACTGGCCGTTGGAGTTTCCCGATGTGTTTGGTCCGGATGCCGTGGGTGGGTTCTCGGCAACCGTCGGCAATCCGCCGTGGGATATTGTCAAGCCCAATTCACAGGAGTTTTTCTCAGATTACGATCCCAAGTTCCGTTCTTATAAGAAACAGGAGGCCAATCGCGTTTCCAAGAAGCTGATGGCAGACAATCCGGCTGTTGCTGAAAAGTGGGAAGAATATTGCGACGGACTTGCCGAACAGAGCGCATACTTCAAGGAACCCTTAAGCTACAGCGCCCTGGGTAAGGGGGATATCAACACCTTCAAGCTCTTCCTGGAACAGTTTTTCACCGTGCTGAAGGGCGGCGGTCGCATGGGCATCGTGGTACCCAGCGGTCTCTACACCGACCAGGGCTGCCAACCCCTGCGGGAACGGTTTTTCAACCGGAGTCGTGTCGGGTTTATCTATTGCTTTGAGAATCGCCGGGCCGTCTTCAATATCCATCGCAGTTTCAAGTTTGTCCTGTTCGGGGCACA
This sequence comes from Gammaproteobacteria bacterium, assembly GCA_011052285.1. Classification (GTDB taxonomy): domain Bacteria; phylum Pseudomonadota; class Gammaproteobacteria; order Arenicellales; family DRJH01; genus DRJH01. Next base: position 3,762 of record DRJH01000410.1, on the reverse strand, counting down.
AAAGGCGGTAAAACCGACCGGTTCAAGTGCGCCTTCATGGAGCACGACCCGGAACGACTGCGCGCCGAGATCGACGCCTATGTAGCCCATCTCTACGGCCTTTCCCGCGATGACTTCGCTTACATCCTCGACATCTTCCCGGTGCTGAAAAAGAAAGAGATAAAGGCCTTCGGGGAATTCATGTCCAAGCGCAAATGCCTGGAGGAGTTTGATCGGATTGGCATCGTATTAAGGAAAGAAGAATGAATGAAAACAAATCCGAATTGACCAAGGTGAGCGCCCTTTACGGTGAAATCTGCTCCGTTCTGGAACAGGCGCGCTCCTCGGCTTATCGGGCGGTAAATTTTGCCATGGTGCAGGCCTATTGGCAGGTTGGATATTTGATTGTGGAACATGAACAGGAAGGCAAAGAGCGTGCGGAATACGGCAAGGCGGTATTGCAAGAGATTTCCAAACGTCTGACAGGTGAATTTGGCAAGGGCTTTGATATCACTAACCTGCGTAAAATGCGGCAGTTCTATCTTATGTTTTCAATACGAGGCGCGATGAGTCTCGAATCCGACAAACCAAAACGAGACGCAGTGCGTCTTGAATCCGGAAACACCGTAAAAGCCTCCACAGTGCGAAGCGAATTGACCTGGACACATTTTCGACACCTTTTGCGGGTTGAAAACGACAAGGCTCGTGAATGGTATATGCACGAAGCCGCAGAGCAAAACTGGTCCACGCGCCAATTGGACCGGCAGATATCGGTTCTCTATTATGAGCGGCTCATGGCAAGTCGTGAGAGAGAATCGGTAATGCAGGAAGCCGATGAGAAAATGGCCACATTGAAGCCGGAACATTTTATCCACGATCCCTATGTTTTGGAGTTTCTTGATCTGAAGGATTGCCCCGGATTGCGGGAACAAAAAGCTGAACAGGCGATCATAGACAACCTTCAAGATTTTTTACTCGAACTCGGCAAAGGTTTTTCTTTTGTCGCCAGGCAGAAACGCATACGTTTTGATGAGAAAGATTTCTACCTTGACTTGGTTTTTTACAACTATCACCTGAAATGTTTTGTCTTGATTGATTTGAAAATCGGAGAGCTCACTCATCAGGATATCGGTCAAATGGACGACATATGTCCGGATGTACGAAGACTTGTTCAAGGTTAAGGACGACAACCCGACCATCGGGTTGATTCTCTGCTCTAAAAAGAGCGAAGCGATTGCTCGCTACTCCGTGCTGAACGACAGCAAACAGCTTTTCGCGTCCAAATATATGCTTTACCTGCCGTCTGAAGAAGAGCTCGAACAAGAATTGAAGCGCGAGCGGCGGTTGATTGAAGAAAACCGTCCACTGGAGATAGTAGAGGCGTGTCGGAGAAACGGTATTGAGGTAATAGGTATTACCGATCATTATCGTGTGCGGTCTTCACAATCGCTCATCCAGGCGGCACAACATGCAGGAATTATAGTGTTCCCAGGATTTGAAGCCGTTAGCAAAGATGGTGTACATCTTCTCTGCTTGTTTGATCCATCCAAGGATACGCGTTCCCTGGAGCGAATCTTGGGTGATTGCGGCATCCACGGGGATGAAATAGCGTCCCCGACAGATAAATACGATGTTATCGAGTTCTTGAACGAATCCCATACTAGTTGGGAAAGCATCTGTATAGCGGCTCATGTCACCAGTGAGGGAGGCCTGTTAAGTAAGCTATCTGGTCAACCACGGATCAATGCTTGGACTGTACCAAATCTGTTGGCCTGCGCGATGCCGGGACCCGCCAGTGATGCTCCGGATAACTTAAGGCCGATCATACAAAATAAAAATCTCGACTATCTGCGTGATCAACCTGTAGCGGTTATCAACGCTCAGGATGTGTCGAGCCCCGAAGATTTGGAAAAGCCCGGTTCATCTTGCTGGATAAAGATGTCAAATGTTACGATTGAGGGATTACGACAAGCGTTTCTTGACCCCGTTTCCAGGATACGTCTGGCCAGTGATCCATCACCAGAGGAGCACACTGAGTTCATTGCAATGACTTGGCAAGGTGGCTTTCTTGATGACGCGGCAATTCATTTAAATGAAAACCTGAATGTCCTAATCGGTGGACGCGGAACAGGAAAATCAACAATCGTTGAGAGTATCCGTTATGTCCTTGGTATGGAACCACTCGGAGAAGAAGCTATCAAGGCGCATAGCGGCATTGTTCGCCAGGTACTTCGAAGTGGCACAAAGATATCATTACTGGTTCGTTCTTACCATCCGGATAAGCGCGACTATCTGGTCGAACGAACGATTCCCAATCCACCTATTGTCAAGGATGAGACCGGCAACGTTCTCAACCTGACTCCAGCTGATGTCGTCCCGCAGACCGAAATATACGGACAACACGAGATTTCAGAACTTACGAAAAGCCGAGAAAAACTCACACGCCTTCTCGACCGTTTTGTTGAGCACGATACGGATATCGTTAAACGAAAGAGCAGTGTTTGCCGACAGTTGCAGCGTTCGCGTTTGCGTTTGCTTGAAACCCACAGAGAGCTTCTGCAAATTGAGGATCGCCTTGGTACCCTGCCAGCTTTGGAGGAAACGCTACGCCGGTTTCAAGATGCTGGGCTTGAAGAGAAACTGAAGGAGCAGAGTCTTCTTGTACGGGAAGAAAGGGTGCTTAAGACCTCTGAGGAGCGGTTGAATCCATTCAAAGAGCTGTTGAATCAACTAAAAGATACGCTTCCGATTGACTGCGCCTTCATCTCTCCAAAAGCGTTGGAGAGGCTTCCCGGATGGGATATTTTGGGTGGTGCGAATGATATCCTGGAACAATTGACCAAAGACATGAATCGCATCGCCACTGAACTAGATCAAGCAATTGGAAATGCAGAGAGTGGCTTAGGTGAAATACGAAGCAGATGGGGGGAGCGGAAAAAGGCGGTCATGGAAGCCTATGAATCCATCTTGCGTGAACTACAGAAATCGAAGGTTGATGGTGAAGAATTCATCCGCTTAAGGCGTCAAATTGAGGAGCTCCGCCCGTTAAAGGAAAGGCAAACCAGACTGCAGCGCGATTTGAAAGAGCATGAAACTGAACGGCGGAATCTCCTCTCTGAGTGGGAAGACGTAAAGGCCGTGGAGTTTCGGATTTTGGAGCGTGCGGCGAAAAAAGTGAGCAGGAAACTTGAAGGACGTGTTTTGGTTGATGTTGCTGCTGGCGGAAATAGGGAACCGCTGTTTCAGCTTCTGCGTGATCAAATTGGTGGGCGGTTGTCCGAAGCGATTGAGTCTGTGACGAAAAGCGTGGAGTTCTCTCTGCCGCACTTCGCTGCAGCCTGCAGAGAAGGTCGGGAGGTGTTGTCCAGTCAGTTTAACATCCCGTCAAGCCAATCAGAGCGCGTCGCCCAGGCAAAACCCGATGTCATCATGCAAATTGAGGAATTGGAGCTGCCACCTACCACAGCCATTAAACTAAATGTTGCCGCTGACGATCAACCACCCATGTGGCAGACGCTTGAAGACCTTTCCACAGGACAAAAAGCAACAGTGGTTCTCCTTCTCCTGTTGCTCGAATCAAGCGCGCCATTGGTTGTGGACCAGCCCGAAGATGATCTTGATAATCGCTTTATTTCCGACGGAATCGTACCAAAAATGCGAGAAGAAAAACGCCGAAGGCAGTTTATTTTTGCCACCCATAACGCCAACATCCCGGTGCTGGGTGACGCTGAGTTGATCGTTGGATTAACGGCGTACGGCGAGGCGGGGGAAGATGTAGCTGTT
>DRJH01000409.1 GCA_011052285.1 Gammaproteobacteria bacterium | reverse complement strand
TCGCACGGAGAATGTGAGCATATAGGTCATATGTGACCATTCGAGTACGAACACACGCCGTAATGGGACAAAAGATGAATACGCTGAATAGTTACTCATTTTTTTGTTTCATCCCACGCCGGTTTATAATGTTACTGTAGCACTCATACCAACTTAAACGTATCACAAAGCAGGCTCTTTCGAAATACCTCGGGCCTGATTCCAGGGTAATCACATTACATACCGTAGGTCACGATGAATACTGTCAGCCATTCTCCAACTGTGACCGGTGTTATTCTGGCCGGCGGTATGGGTCGTCGTATGGGTGGAATTGACAAAGGCTGGGTCAAGCTGAACGGAACCGCTTTGATTCAGTGGTCCATCAAGGCCTTGTCTTTGCAGGTAGATGCGCTATTGATCAACGCCAATCGCAACCTCGAACGCTACCAGACCCTGGGTTATACCGTGGTGGCAGATACCATGAGTGACTTTCAGGGACCTCTGGCCGGTTTTGCTGCGGCCATGGCCACAGCGGACACCGACTATATTGTTACTGCTCCTTGTGATTCTCCCCTGTTACCCCTCGATCTGGTGTCCCGGTTATTCATCGCCCTGGGCCACCAACATCAACTGGCTGTAGCCCATGATGGGCAGCGCCTACAACCTGTTTTCGCGCTGATTCCTGTGTTTATGTTGCCAGATCTGCTGACTTTCTTACACCAGGGTGGGCGCAAAATCGATCTATGGTATGCTAGGCACACCATGGCGATTGCAGACTTTTCACACTGCCCTGAATGTTTTAATAATGTCAACACACCACAGCAACTTGCGACTATGCACACGCTGAAATACTCCACGTAGCGGCCCGGAACATACGCTATGAATGATTTCCCCAAGCCGATTGTTGGCTGTTGTGCCTATAGTGGTACCGGCAAGACGACCCTATTGGCCGCAGTGATTCCAGCCTTGATCGATCGGGGCATTGCAGTATCAGTGATCAAACACACCCACCACGGCTTCGATATTGATCAACCCGGCAAGGACAGTTACCGCTTACGTCTTGCCGGTGCCCGTCAGGTGGTGCTGGCTTCATCGCAACGTACCGTGTGCATGACGGAAAATTACAAAGATCTAACCGAGCCGGTGCTCGCCGACGCGCTGTCCGAACTCAAACCAGAGTTGGTGGATTTGGTGCTGGTGGAGGGTTTTAAGCACGAAACCTTTGCCAAGATTCTGCTACACCGCCCGGTACTGGGCAGACCTCTGTTGTTCCCGTTATCATCAGATATTATTGCTATAGCCAGTGATGAAGCCTTGGCTGCCGGAGATTTGCCGTTACTGGATCTCAATCAACCCCGGCAGGTGGCCGAATTTATTATTACTCACTTCAACTTAGCCAATAAACCCATGCCAAGAATGAAACGATCATGACCACAGCCCACCAGGATTGTTGTGCCGACGCACACGACCATAACCTGACACCGGCACAGGCTCGCCATCACATCCTTGATGCCATCAACCCACTGACCACTTTGGAGCGACTGGCCCTGCGCGAAGGACTCGACCGGGTGCTCGGAGCCGCCATGGTTTCTCCGGTCAACGTCCCCTCCCATACTAATTCTGCAATGGATGGCTACGCCCTGGCCGCTACCGATCTGCCTTCGCAAGACCACGTTGACTTGGTCATGGTCGGCACTGCACTGGCAGGGCTGCCGTTCTCTGGCCGCTGCGAACAGGGCCAGTGTGTTCGTATCATGACCGGAGCCTGCCTGCCCGAGGGTACGGATACCGTAGTGATTCAGGAGCGGGTTGAACGACTCGCTGATGGACGGATTCGAATTGGCGCTGGTGGTCACAGTGGCCAGAATATTCGCCAGGCAGGTGAAGACATCAAGACCGGAGACATCGTGCTGTCGCCAGGCCAACGCCTCACTGCAGCCGATATCGGTATTATTGCTTCTTTAGGTATCGGCGAAATCGATGTCATACGCCGCCCTCGGGTAGCCTTTTTTTCCACTGGCGATGAACTGCGCAGTATTGGCCAATCACTGCGGGATGGTGACGTCTATGACAGTAACCGTTACAGCCTCTATTCCATGCTCAAGCGACTCAATGTTGATCTCCTTGATCTGGGCGTGGTTGCCGACCAGCCGGAGCTGTTGCGTAAAGTCCTACTCGACGCTGCCGCCACCTGCGATGTGGTGATCACCTCCGGCGGGGTCTCGGTAGGTGATGCCGATTACATCAAGCCGTTGCTGCAGGAAATGGGTACCATGTCGTTCTGGAAAATTGCCATGAAACCCGGCCGCCCGCTGGTCTTCGGCCACCTCGATAAGGCCGCTTTTTTTGGCTTGCCTGGCAATCCGGTTGCTGTCATGGTCACTTTCTACCAATTCGTACTGCCAGCATTGCTGCGACTCAGCGGTCAGCATCCACAGGCCGCTTTTACCTTCACCGCCCGCAGTCGTCATGCTATCCGCAAGCGTGCCGGCCGCTGCGAATTTCAGCGCGGCATCTTGCAGTCAACCGGCCATGGGCAATGGCAGGTCACCAGTGCCGGCCACCAAGGTTCCGGTATTCTGACCTCCATGAGCCGTGCCAATTGTTTTATTCTGCTCGATGAAACTTGTGACGGTATCAAGCCCGGTGACCTGGTCGAAGTTCAGCCGTTTGCCGGATTAATCTAGGAGGCTGTCCGAGAATAGAAGTCGTAGCGAGGGGAAGCGGATTTGAGGCCGATTTTTTCATGGTGAAGGGAGAAATCGGGCCAAAGTCCACTTATCCGCAGTAGGTTCTCTATTCTCGGATGAGTGCGGCTCAGACGATTACTTGTTCGCAATTTTCTCCAGGGCCTTGGCTCGGATAATATTACCCTTCAGACCAGCTTCCTTGCCAGTACTGCCATAGGCCACTGCAAGAATCTGGCTATAGTACGTGACCGGCATGGAGAAATTTGTACCATAACGCTTGTTGATCTGACCCTGATAGACCTCAACATTCATTTGACAAACCGGACAGGGGGTAACAATCATGTCCGCTCCCTGATCATACGCGGCTTCGACAATGTCATGAATCTGCTTTTGGCTTTTTTCCGGCTCGGAAAACGCCAGGGCGCCGCCGCAGCAAGTAACTTTCTTCTCATAATCCGTAATCGCTTCACCGCCAACGATCTCGACCATTTTATCCAGATAACGCGGGTTTTCGAAAGATTCCCCGTCAATTCCAAACGGCCGGTTGGTTTGGCAGCCCACATAGCCGGCAAATTTAATCCCCTTGAGGGGTTTGACCACAGGCTTGGCCAATCCTTCATAGCCGATATCCTCAATCATGACCTCAACCATATGACGGACCGGTATATTTTGACTGTAATAATCCTGTAGATTTCCTTCCTGCAATACCGTGCGGGTATCGGTCAGCATATCCGGGTCCTCATTGAGCCTTTCCTGAGTCTCGCGGGTACCCAACCAGCAGGCTGCACAGGTGGCGACAATGTCCTGGCCGGGATTATGTTTGCCGGACAGGGCAATATTCCGGGCATTGAGAACATGGCGTGGTAGTTCACCACCTTCTGCGTATCCGATCGAGGCCCCGCAGCAGTTCCAATCCGGAATTTCATTCAGTGCGATCTCCAGCTTCTCACACATGGTGTTCACCGAAACCATGTAGTTGGAAGCAGAAGCGCTGCGTACCGAGCTACAACCGGGAAAATAGGAGTATTCTTTTTTGGCCATATCGTGGCTCCGTAATCAGTCAGCTTTCACCGCGACACCAAGACCAAGACCACGACGACGATCTTCGATTTCGCGGGCTTTTGTCAGCATGGTCTGCAGCTCCTTGGCATTGTCAATGCCCTTGTGCATAAATAGACCGAAGGGGTCGAGGCGACCGGTCTTGAACATCGCAAAGCCCATGCCGGCCATATGGTATGCCATGCGAATGCCTTCGCCAAAGCCATTCATGAAGTACAGCTTGATCGACAGCAGTAGTTCATTAACGCGGCCACTGTGGGCGATATTGTCCCAGAATATCTTTGCGAAGCGTCGGGTCGGATTCTGGGCCGGGGCAATACCCAGACGATGCGCATAGTTGGCCAGACCGTGCATGATATGGGTAATCGGCAATTGCCGTGGACAACGCACGATACAGTTGTAGCAGGACGTACACATCCACATGGAGTCAGAGCGCAGCACCTGCTCACGTTGTCCGGCCCGGATCATCATGAACAATTCCTGTGGTGGATGTTCCCAGGCCGATCCCAGGGGACAAGAGCCTGAGCAGACACCGCACTGGATACACATTTTCACCCACTCGCCTTCTTCGACGTTGTCCTCGACTTCCCGCAAGAAATTGTTACGGTATTTTTCCGCGGTCGTTGTAGGCGGAGGCTGTTTTGAGGCAGATTTTTCCATGATTTGAGGAGAATACTGGTTGTATTTAACGAAAATTATGGGGAAATCCGGCCAAAGTCGGCTTTTCCGCAGCAGGTTTTCTGTTCCTGGACGAGCTCCTGGTCTGATATATGACGGTTGTCATCTTCAAAAGCCCTTAAAGGGGTTCATGCCGATTTTTTCAATCACATCAGCATAGTCGTTGATGAGTGCCGGCAAACGCTGGATATCGGTGATCTCCACCTCGTGGATGGCAACTCGCTCTTTTTCCAGCTGTAATTGCTCCAGGGTATCACTGATTTTGCTCATACGGTCATGCGCCACTTCCGAACCCTTGACGAAATGGCATTGATAATTGTCACCTTTTTTGCAACCCAGCAGCATGATGCCATCATAGCCACTATTCAGAGCATCGGTAATCCAGATGGTGTTAACAGAACCTAAGCAGCGTACCGGAATGACCCGCACCCAGGCGCTATAGGAAAGGCGGTTGTGAGCGGCCATATCCAGTGCCGGGTACGCATCATTTTCGCAGGCCAAGATCAGGATACGTGGCTTCTCATCCATTTCATCGGGAATTTCGACATGCTTGATCTGCTGACCAACCGTGTCAACCGAATAGTTCTGGAATGAAATCACCCGTACCGGGCAGGCCCCCATGCAGGTACCACAGCGCCTGCAGCGACTTTCATTGAACAGCGGGTATCGGTTTTCATCCTCATCAATAGCGCCAAACGGGCACTCCACGGTACAGCGTTTGCACTGGGTACAACCTTCTTTGCGAAAACTGGGAAAACTCAGGTCTCCGGAGCGCGGGTGAGCGGCCCGTCCCAGAACCGCATTTTCCACCGCCTGTATTGCTTTCAGTGCGGCACCCGTGGCATCAATCCGGGCTTGGGCCATATCCATGGGCCGGCGCACCGGGCCGCAGGCATAAATCCCGGTACGACGGGTTTCATAGGGGAAACAGATGAAGTGAGAGTCGGCAAAACCGTGCTTGAGCTGGGGTACATCCGGGCCTTGTCGATAGCTCAGGTTCAATACCGAAATAGCTGTTTTATCGGTCGGTTCTTCGGCAGATGTGACGTGCTCAACGTCGATTCCGGCATTGGCAATCTGGCCCGTTGCCAGCACCACCAGGTCTGCCTGGATACTGGTTTGGGTATCCAGAATCAGGTCATCAAAGAAGACTTCTGCACCCTGTTTCCCCGGCACCACAGAAGTCACCTTGCCTTTGCTAAAGGTAATGCCCTTGCGTTGGGCACTGCGGTAGAAATCCTCACCATTGCCAGGGGTACGTAGATCCGTGTATAGAATAACGGTATCGACACTCGGATTGTTGTCCTTAAAATACATGGCCTGCTTAATCGCGGCATTGCAGCAAAATCCAGAGCAATACGGCAGGTGACCGGGCTGATTACTGCGCTGTCCAGCGCACTGTACAAAAACTACCGCCTTGACTTCAGCCTGGTCCGAGGGGCGAACAATGCTGCCCTCTGTTCCAGCAGCGCTGGCCAGCCGCTCCAGCTCTGCCTGATCGATGATGTCGGGGGATTGACCATAGCCCAGTTCCGGCAATTGACTGGCATCATAGCGGGTGAAGCCTGAAGCCTGGATAATGGCACCGGCATTGACGGTATGGGTGGCGCCGGATTCAGTGCTGATGTCGATACTGAACTGGCCCGGGGCCCCACTGGTGCGGTTGCAGTAGCTATTCAGGTAGACGGTAATTTGAGGGTCGGTCTGTACCCGATGAATCAGCAGTTCGACACCGGTATCTTGTGGGTCAGCATAAGGCTCCCGCGTCGGGATGGATCGATAAAGCTTGCTGGCCCAACCGCCCAAAGCAGCCGATTTCTCCACCAGCAGGACGTGGTAACCGGCGGCGGCACTTTCCAATGCGGCGGTCAAACCACTGATACCGCCGCCAACCACCAGAATCTGTTTATTGACGCCGGTTTCGGTATTGCCCCCGGGTTGGCGCATCTGCTGCACTTCAGCACAGGCCATGCGCACATAGTCGGCCGCCATTTCCTGAGTGGTTTCTTGGTTATCCTCATGGTCAGGGCGAATCCAGATCACTCCTTCGCGCAAATTGGCGCGACTTGTGGTCACAGTATCAAACGCAAAGGCTTCTGTTTTGGCACGTCTTGAGCAGGCGGCAATGACAACCTGGTTAATGCCCTGCCCTGCCATATCACTGCGAATCATTTCAACCCCGGCTGCGCTACACAGAAAAGGATGTTGGCGCACAACTGCGGCCTTGCCCTCACTGCTGGCGACCTGGGCCAGCTGGTCACAGTTCAGTCGCTCGCTGATACCACAGCCCTTGCAGATATAGGCACCAAGTTTTGGTTCGGTCATATTCCGGCTACTCCCCTATCATCGTCTGCTCGGCTCGAGCAACCCGATTGACGGTCTGTATGGCATACAAGGCCGCTGCAGTGGCACTCTGCGCTGCTCGATTGACATCCAGTGCATTACTGGCGCAACCAGCACCGAAGATCGCACCATTGTTTATATCAAGTTCGATAAAACCGCTGCTGTCACCACGTATTCCACCGTTGATCTTAGAAGCGGGCACACTCGGTTGCATACCAATAGCTAACACACACAGATCATGGTGATTGGCATAACGGTGGTAACCCTCGGTGTTCACACCATGCAGTATGACATCCCCATTGCTGCTGTCCTCGACCACAGAGGCAACTTTGGATTTGATGAAATGCACTTTTTCATCTGCCTGGACCTTGCGATAGAAATCCTCAAAACGGTCGATAACGCGAATGTCGATGTAATAAATACTAGCGCGGGCATCACTGTCTTGACCATACTGCTCACTGAGGTAGGTGGACTGCTTCAGGGAAGCCATGCAACAGATACGCGAACAATGCGGCAAGTGGTTCTGATCACGGGAGCCGGCGCATTGAATAAAGGCGATATTCCTGGCTTCCTTGCCATCAGATGGGCGCAGCAAACGACCGCCAGTAGGGCCATATTTATCCATCATACGTTCAAATTCGACACTGGTGATGACATTTTCAAAACGATCATAGCCATAGGCCTGGATTTTGGCAGCATCATAAGGCTTCCAGCCAGTGGCCCAAATAATGGCACCGGCCTTGATCTGTAACTGCTCATCCTGCATCTCCAGATCAATAGCGTCATATTTGCAAACTGCCTTGGCTGCCTGCGCCTCGGGACTGCCAATCAGCGAGGGGTCAAGCAGATAACGCTGTGGATAGGCCGCATTATGGGGTAGGTAGGCCGCTTTGACCGTGCCCATATTGTAGTTAAATGTGTCTTCAATCTCCTGGTTGACGACCTCGGCACAAGCCCCGCAGGCGGTACAATTTTCATTAACAAAGCGAGGTCGGATATGTACACTAACGGTGTAATCACCAGCCTGACCATCAATGGCAGTGACTTCTGCCATAGTGATGAGGCGTACCCGTGGATTGGCTTTAAGACGGCGAACATTAATTTCCAGCCCACAGGCCGGTTTACACAACTTCGGGAAATATCGGTACAGCTGCGAAACCCGCCCACCAATGGCCGGGTTTTTCTCCAGCAGGATCACCTGTTTACCGCATTCAGCGGCCTCCAATGCCGCCGTCAAACCGCTAATGCCGGCACCAACAACCAGAATAGTTTCATTACTTGCAATGACATCAGCCATGGGTGTCTCCGCGACAGTGATTGCCGGATTGCGTATTGTGAACGTTCCAGGCGCTGCCAGCGACCAGAACCCTCTGCACCGTACTATAAAAGCATCGGCCAGGTCTTGCCAGCTTTCAACACACAAAGCTTGATTCAAATTTCCGATCTATCAATAAATCCCATCAATTCAATAGTGCAAACAAGACTACTCTATTGGACCATCTGCTGCTATCCTGAGCACTATCTATCAACCCATACCCGAAACGGAAGGCGATCACTGTGAAACTTGTTCGATTTGGTAACCGAGGGTGTGAAAACCCCGGAATTCTTGACTCTGATGGAATAATCCGTGACCTGACCGGTATTGTGGCAGATATCGGCGCGGATGTGATCAGCCCACGGGGCCTAACCCGCTTGGCTGATATGAATCTGGCATCACTGCCTGTAGTAGATGGCAATGTACGCCTCGGTCCCTGTGTTGCCGGTGTCGGAAAGTTGATGTGTATTGGTCTTAATTACAAGGAGCATGTACGGGAAGCGGGCATGCAAACACCAGCTGAACCGGTCTTGTTCGGCAAGTTTCCATCAGCACTGGCCGGCGCCAACGATAATTTGGTGATTCCTCATGATGCCACCAAGACGGACTGGGAAGTCGAACTGGCAGTGGTGATCGGCAGCCCGGGAAAGTATATCCCGCGTGACCGGGCGCTATCCCACGTAGCCGGGTATTGTGTTGTCAATGACGTCTCCGAGCGGGCTTGGCAACTGGAAGGAACCGGACAATGGGTTAAAGGAAAAAGTGGTGATGGTTTTGCGCCAACCGGCCCCTGGCTGGTGACCACGGATGAAATTACTGATCCTCAAAACCTTGATCTATGGCTGGATCTTGATGGTGAGCGCCGGCAAAACGGAAACACCCGGGATATGGTCTTTCCTGTGGACGAGCTGATTAGTTATCTGAGTCGGTTTTTTACCCTTTATCCCGGGGATATTATTTCAACGGGCACACCTCCCGGCGTTGGTATGGGCCACAAACCGGAACCTGAATACCTGCATCCGGGACAAATCCTACGACTTGGCGTTACCGGCCTCGGCGAGCAAGTCCAGCACACCATTGCAGAAGTTGACTGCAATCCCTGAACAACGGTTCTCGAACAAGCTCCCGAGCTTTTACACCGGGCCTGCCGTGCAAAGTATTCACTCTGCAACACGGGTTTGTGCAAATTCCCAGGCAACCATGAGTTTCTTTCGTTCAGTGCCCCAGTGATACTGACCAAACCCGCCCGTGCGCCGCAATACACGATGACAGGGAATCAACCAGGCCACTGGATTGGCGGCGATAGCAGTTCCGACCGACCGGGCCGCCCGGGGACGGCCGATATCACGGGCAATGTCCCCGTAGCTGATCACGCTCGCGACCGGGATCCGCAGCAACGCCTTCCAAACCTGAATTTGCAGATTACTGCCCGTCACAGCAATGCGTAGTTGTTGCGGTTCGTGATTGAGGCAAAACAGATTTGCAGCGATTTGTGCCAACTCCGAAGTTGGTTGCTCACACGCAGCAAACCAGCGTGCTTGTGGCCACCGCTGTTTGAGCCCGGCGAGTTGTGAACTAACGCCGCGGGTATCGAGAAAAGACAAGTGACAGATCCCCCCGGGACTGCTAACCAGTAGTATTTCCCCAAAAGGGCTGGGATAGCGGCCGTAGTGCAGGTCAAGACCCTTTCCACCACTTTTGTAGACACCCGGTGACATCCCCTCCAGCGTCACAAACTGATCATGGAGCCTGGAACTGCTGCTTAAACCCAGTGTGGCACTAATTTCGAGGATGCTTTGTGATTGTGCCAACATACCCTTGGCGTGTTCCACGGTGAGGTATTGCAGAAAACGCTTGGGGCTAACCCCGGCCCAACGTCGAAACAGACGTTGAAAGTGATAGGGGCTCAAGTGAACGCAGGCAGCCACTTCAGACAGGGTCGGCTGGTTATCAACATGGCTCTCGACGTATGCTATAGCCTGTGCAATACGTTGGTAATCGGTGTTCATACAAGGCTCCACGACGGTTGGATCAAACACAAGACCATTATCCAGCGGATTCAATCTGCATACCATCCGATTCTTGCGCTTTAAGGAGCTTGGAGAGATTCCAGGCTTTAACGTCGCTTAGCAGGTATTTGAACGTCTCAGGTGAGTGCGAGCCAAGGCGGCAATCCTCGAAAAGGTGCTGCCGATGTTTGGGTGGGTATTCAACGCATTGCATGTATAAACATGTATGGCCCGAATGGTACTAAGTTTAAGGGCTCCAGCAGTAACTTTAATGCTGAGTTAATCTGCTTGCACACAGGGCAACAGGCAGGGGACGAAACATGACCCCTTATTTTCTATTTTACGGGGTGATTCCTGGGTCAGCTACCAAGCACCCATTACGACTTTGTGTTTAGGTCGCTCCCAACTTTCATTCAGTAATAAATTTTCAGTAACAGATTTACTATGATCGAGGAGTCCCAGTAGCTCACAGATAATACCACAAATTTCCGTTTGTTTTGGTGCGCAACCTGCTTGGTGAGAGAAGCGATCACCAATGACATATAAGGGAATATCTCGTTCTTCGGCTGAAGAACCTCCGTGGCTTTTATCCGTATTCATACCATGATCTGCGGTAATGATGATTTGGTAAGCCGCTTCAATCCAAGTTGGAAGGTATTCGGATAGCTCTTTATCTGATCGGCGAGTGGTGTTGCGGTAATGAGAACTATCAAGTCCAGAGCGATGCCCGGCTTCATCAATACTCATAGGATGAATCAATAGAAAGTCAGGGTCGTAATGGCGGCGTAATAATTCAGCATCAAGGTACAAATGACCGTCAGGGTATTGCCCATCGTGGTAAAAAGAGCCATATTGGATAAGTTGTTCGGTATCTACTGTATGGCGGTCTCGTACGGCGTTGTAAGGGCTTTCATTATACAGTTCGCTGAACCAATGAAACGCAGCGGCAGCGGTGGACAATCCCGCTTCGCGAGCCAAACTGAAAACGCTTCTTTGGTTGGAGTTGCGTACCACTTGGTTGTGAATGATTCCGCTAACTGCGGGTGTCACACCCGTTAGAATGGTCTCGTAGAGTGGGCGAGACATAGAGGGTAATTCGCATTGCACTTTGTAAAGGGTCGCACAGCCTTGCTCTCCTAATGCCTGAACAAACCCCATGCATTGTTCGGCAATCTTATACGCTAAACCATCAAGAACAATGAGTATTACTTTATCTGCCATTATATATAATCCCAACACATGACTGAATTAAGAAGTCATTTTTTGATTACTTACAGTGTTAAAAGAATACACAAGTTTTATGACGAATAAATGACATTAAAAAATTATTTTGATGACAGACCACATTACAAATTCAAGAAAAAATTCAAGGGGTCAGTCCGACCCCGGAGTATTCAGCCGAGGTATCTACAGCAATGAAAGTGCTTCATCAGCACTTTCCAGTGCGCCTTCACCAGTGCGCCTTCAAGATAGCCTCCGTGTTCACGTGCAACGGAAGCATTACGCATTTGTCCCCAAATAGGTGCAACTTTTTTTGCGATATTTTGCAAAAATCCGATCAAAGGTCCCGTTCACCATCGCACAGCG
>DRJH01000408.1 GCA_011052285.1 Gammaproteobacteria bacterium | reverse complement strand
TCCCAATGTATTTGCCGGCTTTAAGACAGGAGGCGATGGCCATGTGTAACAGTTTTTTGACCGCCGGGTTGCGTTCATCGAACAATTGTGCAATTAGCCCCGAGTCACGATCCAGGCCCAGGGTGAGTTGAGTTAAATCATTGGAGCCGATCGAGAAGCCGTCGAAATATTCCAAAAATTCATCTGCAAGCAGTGCATTGGAGGGGATTTCACACATCATGATGACCTTAAGGCCGTTTTTGCCTCGTTCCAGACCATTACGGGCCAGGATATCGATCACCTGGCGGGCCTCATCAAGGGTGCGAACAAACGGAATCATCAGCCAGATATTGGTGATACCCATTTCATCACGCACATAGCGCATGGCCCGACATTCGAGTTCAAAACAGTCCCGGAATGAGGGGTCGATATAACGTGAGGCACCACGAAAACCGATCATCGGATTTTCTTCGTGGGGCTCAAAGCCACGACCACCGATCATATTGGCGTATTCGTTGGATTTAAAATCCGACATGCGCACAATTACCGATGAAGGGGCAAAGGCTGCGCCGAGAGTGGCGATCCCTTCCTGCAGCTTTTGTACAAAAAATTCTACGGGGTCATCATAACCGGCCATACGTTGTCGAATCGTGGCCTGAAGTTGTGCCTCCTGCCGGTCCAGATTGAGCAGGGCTTTGGGGTGAATGCCGATGGTATTGTTGATAATGAACTCGAGGCGTGCCAGGCCAACGCCATGATTGGGCAATGATTGAAAATCAAAGGCCCGTTCCGGGTTGCCAACATTCATCATGATTTTGAACGGTAGCTTTGGCATGGTATCAAGGCTGATGCGGTTAACGGCAAAATCAAGTTTTCCCGCGTAGATAAAGCCGGTGTCCCCTTCGGCACAGGATACGGTAACCGCATCTCCATCGGTTAAGGCCGAGGTGGCATCTCCGCAGCCGACGACCGCAGGTACACCAAGTTCACGGGCGATAATAGCGGCATGACAGGTACGCCCACCGCGATTTGTGACAATGGCCGAAGCCCGTTTCATCACCGGCTCCCAGTCAGGGTCGGTGATGTCGGTGACCAGTACGTCGCCGGCTTGTACCCGGTCCAGTTGTTTCAACCCCAGCACGACGCGCACCGTGCCGGCACCGATACGCTGGCCGATGGAGCGGCCTTCACAGAGGATGTCGCCTTTCTCATTCAGTACATAGCGTTCCAGCAGATTTTTGTCGTCACGACTTTTTACCGTTTCCGGGCGTGCCTGCAGAATCATTAATTCGCCGGTCTGGCCGTCCTTGCCCCACTCGATGTCCATCGGTCGGCCATAATGCCGTTCGATGGTAACCGCCATTCGGGCCAATTCGGTCACTTCCTGGTCGGAAATGGAAAAGTGCTGGCGGTCAGCGTCGCTGACATCGATGGTCTCTACTTTTTTGGACGGATCCTCGCTGTAGATCATTTTGATGGCCTTGGTGCCAAGATTGTGGCGTAAAATCGCAGGTTTTCCAGCCGCCAGTGCCGGCTTGTAGACATAGAATTCATCGGGATTAACCGAACCTTGCACCACGCATTCGCCCAGGCCCCAGGCCGAGGTAATAAATACCGCATCGGTGAATCCGGATTCTGTGTCAATGGAAAACATGACGCCTGAGGCACCGATGTCACTGCGTACCATGCGCTGAATTCCTGCCGACAGGGCCACCTCGTTGTGGTCGAAGCCCTGATGTTCCCGATAGGCAATAGCACGATCGTTAAACAGAGAAGCGAAGACTTCATGAATGGCGCGCAAAACATCATTGAGCCCACGGACATTCAGGAAGGTTTCCTGCTGACCGGCAAAGGATGCGTCTGGCAGATCCTCGGCTGTGGCAGAAGAACGTACGGCAACGGCCAATTCACTGCCGCTGGCTTCGAGCAGTTGTGAGTAGGCCGTGGTGACCGCTTGCTGTAGTGGGGGGTGCAGTGGCGTATTCATAATAGTGGCACGAATCTTTGCCCCCGCAGCGGTCAGGGCATTGACATCATCGATATTCAGATCTGCCAGAATTTCTTTGATCACCGCGCCAATATCACCGACCAGCAGAAATTCCCGATAGGCCTCTGCAGTGGTCGCAAAGCCACCCGGGACTTGAATTCCGGCACCGCTCAGGTTGCTGATCATTTCACCCAATGAGGCATTCTTACCACCAACACGGGATACGTCATGCATGCCAAGTTGTTCAAACCAAAGAATATATTCAGTCACGTTTGCTTTCCTGAAGTCAATAAAAGGTTGCCGAAAAATTACTATTTCATGGCGGTGGCCATGGTCTGACCTCACCAGGATCACGTATGATGCAGTCCACGGATAAAATATCCTGCCAGTACCGCCGTCAGACGGTGCAATTTTCACTCAAATGGACAAGAAAAGCCATGACTGAACGCGACGTTTTCATTATTTCAGACCGTACGGCGCTAACGGCAGAAACGCTGAGTCACAGCTTGCTGACCCAGTTTCCCGGGATCAACTTCAGTACCCGAATCAAGCCGTTTACGGACAGCCTGAACAAAGCCCAGACCGTGGTCGAGGAAATTAATACCACCAAAGCCAAAAATGGTCTCAAGCCACTGGTTTTTTGTACCTTTGCAGATCAAGCACTGTCACGGATGATCGGTGAGAGTGATTGTGCATTCTTTGATTTTTTCAGCGCTTTTATCGGGCCTATGGAAAACACCCTGGAAGCACGTTCCTCACATAGTTCAGGCAGCTCACACGGAGTTGGTGATCGCACCCACTACGCCACCCGTATCGATGCGGTGAATTATGCCATGCGGGCCGATGACGGCATGTACACGAGTGGTTATGCGCGAGCCGATATTATTCTGGTGGGTGTTTCACGTGCCGGCAAGACACCGACCAGCCTTTATCTGGCCATGCATTTCGGGATATATGCGGCCAATTACCCCTTGGTTGAGGAAGATCTGGAGCGTCAGGAACTGGTCAAAGTATTGGTCCCCAGCCGCCACAAGTTGTTCGGGTTAACCATAAACCCGGAGCGATTGCAACGTATTCGCCAGGAACGTCGTGCCGGTGGCCGTTATGCGGACATCCGGCAGTGTCGCGAGGAAGTTGCCCAGGTGGAAGCCCTGTTTCGTCGTTTTGGTATCCCGTATGTCGATACCACGGCCATGTCGATTGAAGAAATCAGCACCACAATCCTGTATCAGGCAGATCTACGACGCAGCTAGGAGGCTGTCCGAGAATAGGAGCCGTAGCGAGGGACAGCCTCCTAGATCCAACAGTCTTTGTCCCTTTTGCTTGCAGCGGCGGCGTGCAACAAAGGCCCCGTATCACATCTGTCGGCAATATCGAATAGCATCCTATCGAGCAATCTCCCTCTGTTGAAAAACGTTTCTGTGGCACGATGCGGTGTTAATAATCCGCTCAACACCCATGTACGCGCCTGTACACAGCGCTTTTTAGCGAATTATCGCCTTGCCTCGCACTCACCTGAGACGTTTTCAACAACCTGCTAGAAATTTGATTTGACTTTCTTGAGCAGCAGTTCTATCTCCTTCCTTCGACCCGAGTCGGCAAGTGCCCGACCGGTTCGAGGTGGGGCTTTGAGGGCTTTTTGCAGTGTGATCTCCGCTTTTTTGTATTCACCTCGTTGATAGAGAAAATCACCGTAGAAATAGTTTGCGTCAATACCTTGCGGGTTTATCTTGAGGCCTTTTTCCAGGTATTGGCGGGCCTTTTTGTTGTCGCCAAAGGCTAGTGGCCAGCCAGGAACCTGGTAGTACAGGCTGCCCAGCGAAGTGAAGATGGAGCCCTGCAATGCGTCTGGTTTAATGGTTTCGGCCTTGAGCAATTGTTGTCGAGCTTTTTTGACCAGTGACAAAGCACTAAAGCCACCCTTTTCACCAGCCAGAGTGCTTAAAATTATGCCTTCCCAGGTTAACGCTTCAGCACTGTCCGGATGCTGTGCGGTCAGTGCTGCTGCTTGTTTGGAGAGTGTCTCGAGTGCATCCTGACGCTGTTCCTTGGGTGTTTGATAGCGCGCCTTGGCCCATTGTTGCTGTAAAGTATTGACCGCAGGGTCGATGCTGGCGGCATAGCCGGGTGTTGCGAGAATAGTACCGCTCATGAACAGTAGGAACCAGCCGCGGTATAAATGACGGAGATAGAAATTCATTGCAAGGACCTCACAGGTAGTTGATGAGTAGGCGATGGGAGTCAGTTGTGCTGCCTGCCAGCAAACGTGGCAGCGGTCCGGTTCTGTTTTTTCAGCGCATGGCTGACAATCTTGGGGAAAACGGCATTAATACGGGCAAATAAGCGTTCCGGAAAACCCAAATGCCGTTCATCGTCGTCTTGTTCAATGCTCTGGATAACCTGCTCGGCTACCAGTTTCGGCGCATCCATGTTCATACTGACCGCAGCCGCCATACGCATGACCGGGCCGGTGTTGAGTGCGGTTCGAATCGCCCTGGGGGCGATATAACTGATTCCAACCGGGCTGTCGGCAAGTTCCCGGCGCAGCGCTTCCGAGAAGCCGCGCAAACCGAATTTACTACCGGAATAGGCGCTAAAATAAGCAAAACCGATGGCACCGAAGGTGGAGCCGATATTGACAATGCGGCCATATCCGCGTGCTTGCATTAGCGGCAATATGGCCCTGCTGAGCAACATGGGTGCGATCAGATTGACTTGAATGATTTTTTCAAGCATCTGTGGGTCTTCTTCAGCAAACAGGCTGAAACTACTCAGCCCGGCATTGTTGATCAACAAATCAATCGGTCCGAGCGCTTGTTCCGCTTGTGCAATCACGTTTGTACATTGCACAGAGTCAAGCAGGTCGGCGACGATGACCGTCGTTTTGGCCGTGCTCTGCTTGATTTGCTTGGCGATTTCCCCAAGGCTGTCAGCGGATCTTCCTGCCAGTGCCAGGTGAGCGCCGCACGCAGATAGCTGCTCTGCCAAACAACGACCGAGGCCGCCGTTGGCTCCGGTCAGCACAATATTTTTACCGTGTAGTTTCATTACTGGGTTTGCGTTCCTTGGATAGATCGACCTAATTGGTGAAGCATATTGATTGCTCACAGCAGATCAGGGGGTGATTGTATCGTGGAATCCTTAAAGCTTGCTTAAGAGGGCGGTCAAGTATCAACACGATCGTCTAAGAGGCTGCCCGAGAATAGCGACAATAAACCGGTCGGATCCCGTTCCCGGATAGTCTTTGCGGGGAAACTATCGGTTGTGGTACAGAGAAGTTAACGTTTCTTTGCGATTAACCGGTCGAGTTCAATTCTGACCTGTGGCAGAATCTCGTTGTAGGAAAAAGCACCTACATCCACTTCCCCACGCTTTAGATTGACTTTTTTTGGCCCGCACCAAAGGCCGATATCGGCACTGTTTGTTTCACCCGGGCCGTTGACCCGACAGCCCATAACGGCAATGGTGATGGCCTGATCGCGGGCATAGCCGGCCAGTGATTTGACGTCACTGGCCAGTTCGATAAAAGCCTCATTTTCCACCCGTGAACAGCTCGGGCAACTGATAATATTCAAACGCATCGGGTTTAAAACCGGGTTTAACATTCGACCCGCCGCGATATCATCCAGGATCATTCGCCCCGCTTCGATTTCATTGCATTTTTTCTCGAACGGAAGGGTCAACGAGACCCGGATGGTATCGCCGATTCCAGCGCCGAGTAAGGGTTCAAAGGCGATTCGGGTTTTGGTAATGCCGTCCGGTGGCATACCGGCTTCCGTGACGCCAAGGTGCAATGGAACATCGGGTCGGGCTGCGGCAAAGTGCTGGTTGGCAGTGATCACCCTATACGGATCAGAATCCTTGAGTGAGACGACATAACGTTCAAAACCGATATCGTCCAGAAACGAACAATGCTCCAGGGCACTTTGCAGCATCGCGGCCGGGGTATCTTGTTGCGGTTGTTGTTCCAACAAGCGTGGGTCAACAGATCCACAGTTGATGCCAACACGCAGTGCACAGTCGTGGTCTCTGGCGACATCGACTAGAAATCGTACCTTCTGTTGCCAGGTTTTACGCCGTTCGTGGTGGTGCAGGTGTCCAGGGTTGTAGCGAATTTTATCAACCCAGGGAGCAACGTTGACGGCGACCCGGTAATTTTCCTGTAAATCAACACTCAGACAGGCATCGGTTTGCTGACGGATTTCCTTGAGGGCAACGGCATCCCGGTTATTGTCCACCGCGATACGGATGATACCGGCTCCGGCATGATGCAGTTGTACAACCTGGCCGACCGTCGCGTCAATATCCCGTGTCGGAGTCGCGCACATGCTTTGAATTACGATGGCCGTGTCGCTGCCAATTTTCAGATTGCCGATATCGATCGTTCGGGTCAGATTGCGTGCCACGGATTGCTCCCTTGTTGGAATCTGCAGGCTACCTGTAGTTCGTTCAGGGTGGCAGCTTGTGAGATAGCCATCAGCATTCCACCAAATTGACAGCCAACCCGCCACGGGAGGTTTCTTTGTACTTCGATTTCATATCCGCCCCCGTTTGGCGCATGGTTTGGATGACCTTGTCCAGGGTCACATGATGCTCGCCATCACCTTTCACGGCCAGACGCTGGGCGTTGATGGCCTTGATGGCAGCCATGGCATTACGCTCAATACAGGGGATCTGTACCAGGCCTCCGATTGGATCACAGGTCAGGCCCAGGTTATGTTCCATGCCGATTTCCGCGGCATTTTCCACTTGCAACATGGTACCGCCCTGGGCTGCAGTCAAGGCTGCGGCTGCCATGGAGCAGGCCACACCGACTTCACCCTGGCAACCGACTTCAGCGCCGGAGATGGAAGCATTTTCTTTGTACAGTATGGCGATGGCAGCGGCCGTAAGCAGAAATTCGATTATCCCCTGCTCGTTGGCACCGGCACAGAAACGGGTGTAGTAATGCAGCACCGCGGGTAGTACGCCCGCTGCACCGTTGGTCGGGGCGGTAACAATTCGCCCACCCGCCGCATTTTCCTCATTGATTGCCAGTGCGTAAAGGTTGACCCAGTCAAGAATCGCCAACGGATCAGGTGTTTGGTCAGTGGCAAGCTGTGCCAGTTGGCTATGCAGTTTGTGGGCACGCCGCCGCACATGCAAGCCCCCCGGCAGCACGCCCTGCTGTTGGCAGCCTCGCTGTACACCTTGTTGCATGACCTGCCACAGATCCAGTAATTGTTGTCGAACGGTGTGTTCATCTGTCCAGCAGCATTCATTGGCCAGCATGATGTTGCTGATGCGCAGCTGATTTTTCTGACATAACTGCAGCAGCTTCTCGCCGCTGTCAAAAGGGTAGGGTAGTTGGGTGCGGTCTTTCTCGATACGTAGCTTGCCGGTTTTTTTATCAGCTTGAGCCACAAAACCACCACCGACCGAGTAATACTCTTTTTTGAGTAGCGTTGCGCCGGCCCTGTCGCGGGCTGTGAAGCGCATGCCATTGGGGTGCAAAGGCAATAGTTTGCGTTTATGAAAATGCAAGTCATCACGCTTGTCGAAGACCAGGGTGTGGTTTGCTAACGGGATATTCAGTCGTCTGTCATCCCCGTGCAGCAGCCTGCCCACGTTATCCGGATCAACGGTATGCGGCTGTTGCCCAAGCAAGCCCAGCAACACGGCGTGATCGCTGCCGTGGCCACGGCCGGTAGACCCGAGTGATCCGAATAGCTCGACGTAGATGCGGTAAATCTGTTGGAGCTCAGGTAGTTGAGTACAACGATTAAGGAAACTGCCGGCCGCCAGCATGGGGCCGATGGTGTGGGAGCTGGATGGGCCAATGCCGACCTTGAAAATCTCGAATACACTAATGGCCATGTAACAATCCGAACCGTTATGGTGGTAGAAGGGTCGATCTGGTAGAGTTGGTTGTACTGAAGGTGCGGGTTCGGTTGGCCGAATGCGTGTCCGTTACAATCACAACGTCGCTGAGATCACTATGCAGGCTGAGGTATCGATACGCAAGCAATTTTTAATGATGTTGGCGACAGGGCGGCCGGTCAGTGGGGAGCAACTTGCAAGGAGGTTGGGTTGTAGTCGGGCGGCCATTTCGCGTCAGTCGGCGGTGCTGAAGAAAAGTGGATTGCACATTCATGCCGCGCCGGGCAGTGGTTATCGATTGCGCTGGCCACTGTCTTTGCTCAATGAGGCCGTTATTGCATCTTGTTTGCGTTCATCGGCACCGTTACACGTCTACGAGCGGGTGGCTTCGACGAACCAGTTGTTGATGATGGCCGCCGGGGTTGAGGATGGTGAAGCCTGTCTTGCTGAATTGCAGTCTGCTGGCCGGGGTCGCCTCGGGCGTGAATGGTGGTCAGCACCTTACCGAAATATATTGTTGTCAATGGCCTGGAACTGGCAGCAGGGGCCTGCTGCGTTGTCCGGATTCAGTCTTGCAGCAGGTGTTGCGGTGGTTGAGGCCTTATCGGCCTGGAAGCTACCGGAGTTAGCACTTAAATGGCCGAATGATATACTTTGCCAAGGTCAAAAACTGGCTGGATTGTTGATAGAAATTCGTGGTGAAGGGGAAGGACCCTGCCGTGTGGTTCTGGGTTTGGGGTTGAATGTGCACAATCCGGATCCCCCAGACTCGCTGGCTGGAACATTGATCGATATGCAGGCTGTGGTCGCCGCTGAGGTCGATCGCAATCATCTGGCCAGTAAATTGATTACGGCGTTACAGGTTATGATGAGAGATTTTCGAGAATATGGCTTTAAGCCTTTTCAGGCACGTTGGAATGCGTTGCACGCCTACCATGGCTATCAGGTGATAGTTTCAGGGGGTGGGCCATGTATCAATGGTAAGGCGATGGGCGTGAATTTTCGGGGAGAATTGGAGGTGGAGGATGTTGCTGGCATCATCCATCACTGCATTGGCGGTACGCTGAGCCTTCGTCCACAAGCCGGGTCGTAAGCTGTGAGGGTAGGGTGAAATTGTTGATTGATATGGGCAACACTGCGATGAAGTGGTGTTACGGAAGTGCCACTACACAACATCAAGTGGTTATTTTTCCGGCACGGGTCAACACGGATTTTTTTTACTCGATCTGGTCTGGACTCGATGGAGTGGAGGTAATCTGGCTCAGTACAGTCGGATCTGCGGCTTGGTTACAGCATCTGCAAGATTATGCAAATACGCAAGGAGTACCGATCATAAAGGCCCACAGTACACTACGCTTTGGGCCAATGCGAAATGCCTACAAACCGCCTGAATCTCTGGGGGTAGACCGCTGGCTGGCGGCGATAGCCGCTTGGTACAGGGTGCGCCAAGCGGTGATTGTGGTAGATGCCGGGACTGCGATTACCGTGGATGCAGTGACTGATGCAGGGGTGTTTATTGGCGGTGTCATATTGCCCGGGTGGATGTTGTGCAAGCAAGCATTGGTTCAGGGTACGGCCGCACTTGAGATCAGTGAGGTTGATGATGAAGAGTTTCCGGATACCACCTCCGCAGCGATTCATCGTGGTGCTTTGCTGGCTGTCGTCGGTGGGGTTCAGGCGGCTGTTCGCAGTGCTGAATCAGCCCTTGGTGGAACTTGTTGTCATCTGCTTTGTGGTGGCGACAGTACCATATTGCAGCGGCATTTGGCTCCTGATACTCAGTGTATCTCCGACCTGGTATTGCGAGGTTTGCTACAGGTGGCATCCGATTGAAAACAAAGTGGTGGGTTGCAGTTCTGTTGCTGGTAAATGCCGCGCTCTACCTGTGGGCTACCGGGGTTCGTACGGTTACGGGTTCTGGCCTGACGGTAGCTAAGGCAGCGTTGCAGCCAGGACAGTTGCGTTTGTATGTCGCACCGACGATCACCGCGCAGAAAAACTACTGTCTGCGGGTCGGCCCCTTTGTCAATAAATCAACAGCAGTTCTGTCCAGAACGTTGTTGACCACACTGGGTGTTCAAGCCGTAGCGTTTGAAGCTTCGCCGGATCGACGGATTCAGGCTTATCGGATTTATATGGGGCCTTTTAAGAGCCGCCTGGCCAGTGTCACTATGCGCGATCATCTCAATCAACTGGGAATTTATGATCAGTATCTGGTTCGACAAAGCAATGGTTTTTTGCTGATTTCGCTGGGATTGTTTACCCAGAATGATGGAGCCAGCCGTTTTTTGCAAAATCTTCGTGATCAGGGCCTGCAAGCTCACCAGCGAGAAGAGATGCGTAGCCTCGGCGCCAGTTATTGGCTGGTGCTCAATGCCGTAGATGAGGACAAAGTGCGGAACCGCAACTGGTCAGATCCACGTGCACGTTTGCACAGGGTGATCTGTCCCACAGACATACCTGCTCGATAGTGCAGGCCGTGAAACTGCAATCTGGCGCTTTTCACAGCCATCAATTTTCACGGCCACCAAGTAGAGAGGACCCGGTAGCTTCGGGCAGGCTCCTGGGAGCTTACTTGCGGCCAGGTTCTAGCGTTCGCAGAATTGTGTATTCCTGCTATTATCGGTTGCTTTGCGGTCTTGATACCCCTAGAATCCGCATCTGCTTGTGCCCGCATAGCTCAGTTGGCAGAGCAGCTGATTTGTAAATTGCACCTGCATGGGGAAACTTCTGCAGTGGAGGCGGCTAAAACGGGGAAACCTGTGTGCTTGATGCGGATTCGCATGTGTACTTGGTGCGGATTCGACCGAGTGCGTGGCAATCCCGTGCTACCCTGGCTGAGTCAGCGGGGGAGTGTAGAGACTTTACACCGCCCACCTAAGGTCCTGGATTATCTCTCGGGCTAGGGTGAAGAGAAAGTCCAGACTCCAAACATTATCAGCTGATGATGGCTGTGAAAACAGTGGTGGGTATGAATCAGCAGGTCGGGGGTTCGAATCCCTTTGCGGGCTCCATTTTTGGGGTAAAAACCCATTGACATTTATCCAGTTTTACCTGAAAATCCGCCGTTTCACTTTGCTTGGAGGGGTTCCCGAGCGGCCAAAGGGGGCAGACTGTAAATCTGCTGGCTCAGCCTTCGGAGGTTCGAATCCTCCCCCCTCCACCAGTGGTGACAGGATGTCGTGTTACCTGGCGGGTGTAGTTCAGCGGCAGAACCTCAGCCTTCCAAGCTGATGACGTGGGTTCGATTCCCATCACCCGCTCCAGTTTTGGCACCATGACCCCATGGATATTGTGCCATAAATTCGCCGATGTTGGCGGTGTAGTGCTTGCTAAAGGCCCACATAGCTCAGTCGGTAGAGCACTTCCTTGGTAAGGAAGAGGTCACCGG
>DRJH01000407.1 GCA_011052285.1 Gammaproteobacteria bacterium | reverse complement strand
CTGAGAAAATAGTTTCAGCGCGACCAACAGGTAGTGGTTGGCCCTTGGGTGCCGGTTGAAGTCAAGGTCATCGGGGTGCAGCTTGGGTCTGAAATACCGGATGATTTACTACCATTTATGGTATAACCACTGCTCGAGAGGTTGGTGACGGTAAATGTGTAGTAATAATCATTTGCAGAGTTTGTCGGCGGTGCGGTAATTGGGTAGGGCAAATTGGCCAGCGTTGTGGTGAAACGCAGATTGCTGGCGTAAAAGGCAGTTTCCAAATTACTGATTTCTGATAATCCGATCATTGCCGTTGAGCGTTGTGTTTTGCGGGCATAATCCTGGTAACTTGGGATTGCGATCGCGGCCAGAATACCAATGATGGCAATTACCACCAGCAATTCAATCAAGGTAAAGCCGCGACTGGATCGGAAGACTTGAAATACAGTCGCTTCAGGATTCTTTCGATACATGCCTTGACCCTCAGTTCTGTACTTGATACCAGTAGGTATTGGCGCCGGCACAATCGTTGCCTTGCACCAGCATAATACTCGCACCTGTTGGTGAAATGACGGTTGCCGTAATTCTGCAGTCACCCATAGTGACCATAGATGGTGGCCCCCCGCTGTAACCAGCGGGATATTGATAGGCCACATTCTTCAATACGGATTCGGCGATCTGGAAGATTTTCATTTGTTCTTGTGCTGCCACACCCATATTCAGTTCCAACTTGGACGTGCCCAGGGCGGTGATACCCAGCAGAGACATCACCAGCAGGAAAATCAAACTGATGACTAACACCATTCCTGACTGTTTGTACGCAGGTTTTGGTGCGATCTTTTTTGCTCGATGTTGCATGACATTAATTGCGAATTTTGATGGTAGTTTGATAAACCTGACGTTTGACCCGCAGTGCGGTCGAGTTGGTAACGGTCAGTGTTGCCGGATCAACCGTTTGATCCAGCAAAGTATAAGTTGAGTTATCGACATCAGCACTGGTGCCAAACTGGCCTCCCTGGTTGTTACCGCCCACCGCTGAGGCCCCAGGGTTATAGTTGCTGATGCTGCGGGTGAGCAGGGCCAACTTAACCCCTTTGACTGGATTGCTGGGGGTATGTGGGGCTACATAACTGTTGGGTAGGCCATTGCCATTACTGTCTTCGGCAAATAGAAAACGCAGAAATTCAATGCCTTCAACCAATTCTTCTTTGTTGCCCTGAGCATCGATTCGGATCAGTACCGGAATACTGCGTGTGGTATTGTAAAAAACTTGATAGGTGCGTCGTTGCAGGCGACGGACTTGGGTTTGGTTGGTAACGGTATAAGAATTGGTCAGATTGGTTTCAAATTGCAGGCGGTTACCGCTCAAAATATGTTTGATCTGTTTGACTTCGGTATTGGCGCAATCGGTAATGATCACATAGTCTTCTTCAGCAAAGCTGCTGGTATCATTCAGCGTGATGATGGGGCCGCTGTTAACATCAACAGCCAGGGCGGGTAGTGTGGTAGTCAGGTAATCGAGGCTGACATATTGCGTAGTAATCGTATCGCCATCATTGGGTGATGTGGCGCCCCAGATAAATTGCCAACTACTCGAAGAAACAGAACCACAAGCCAAATAGCCCGTATAACCAGCCATACGGATATCGTAGGTCAAAAATTGCAAGGCAAAACGTGCATTTTCCTGCATTCGTGAACGGTAGTCCTGCACTTCATAATTCTTTTTCGAATTATTCATGACGGCAGCCACACCGCCCAGCACGATCAAGCCAAGCACCAGGGAAACCAGCAGTTCAACGAGGGTAAAACCACGGCTGTTCTTGTGTGTCAGTGGCATTTTCACAGGATTGCATCAATTTTGATGCTGTCTACATCATTTTGGTTAGAGCCGCAAATAGAGGATGCCGACGAACTCGCGTCACTGGTTTTTAGTCGTGACCAGTAGACTTCCACGGTATACACCCCACTGGCACTACTAATGCATGCACCCCCATTCGGCAAGACATTTGTACTCCCAACTTGAGCGTACCAGCACGCTAAATTATTGGTGTCCGATACCAGTAGCGGTGAGCAGTTGCCGTTTGAACCCGTGGAGATGTAGTTTGTCGGAGTAGCACTCATGCGCATTTCATCAAGAATTTCGTTTACAAGATAACTGGCCTGGGTGCGGGCATAAGCACCCGTGGTAA
This sequence comes from Gammaproteobacteria bacterium, assembly GCA_011052285.1. Lineage (GTDB taxonomy): Bacteria > Pseudomonadota > Gammaproteobacteria > Arenicellales > DRJH01 > DRJH01. The sequence goes on along the minus strand of DRJH01000407.1, from coordinate 531 downwards.
AGTTCATACCATGCACCTGCATCATGGCGATACCAAGCAGCCCAATAGCCAGAACGATCATCGAGATCATCACTTCAATGAGGGTGAATCCCGCACTAACAAACTGGTGAGCAGGGTATTTTTTAGCGTTTTTTGGCAAGGTTCCTGACCATGGGCTGGATTTGCTATAAGGTGTTGATGAAAAAAGAAAATCACAGATCAAGTTGTAACTCATTACTCTAACTATACAACCTGAAACGGAATTATCAAGCTAACAGAAGATAAATCAGTCTTTCCCGCTGTGAACTGTCGTGGAGGAACAATTGGTCGAGGCACCAGGCTGGCAATGCGATTGAGAAATATCCACCTGATGCCGGCGTACTTTCAGCCTGTCAGATGATAAGAACACGGCGATAGACAGTGATATGGCGGAACCCCGGTAACAGATCGACAAATTGGGCACTCTGGTAACAAATCTCGGAACCCCGGATTCCCCACGACAGCTTGATGTGCGCCAGCGTCCTTGCCCAACCGCCTTTGCGACACACATTT
>DRJH01000406.1 GCA_011052285.1 Gammaproteobacteria bacterium | reverse complement strand
GACTGGCTGCAGCCTTTTGTCCTAGGCTACAAGACCGGTGGCAGTCTACAGACTGTCGCTGATGAAGCCAAAAGCAAGATTGAGGCTGCCGGTTTTCAGGTAGTCGGCTCCTATTCGCCCTATGCCGGGGCTATTGTTATTGCCATTACCGACGACGACCTCAAAAAAGCCGCTGCCAGTTCTGATTCCGGCGGTTACGAAGCAGGTCAGCGTGTTGCCGTGACCCAGGTAGGTGACGAAACCCAGGTTAGCTATACCAACCCGGTGTATTTTGCCAATGCCTATCGTATCGACGACATGTCGGGGGCCGTTGCAGCACTGAAGAGCCTTGAATCCGCACTCGGTAAAGCCGAGGTTTTCGGTACCGGTGATGATCATCTGACCGCTGCCGATCTGCGTGAATATCACTATATGTTTGGTATGGAGTACTTTACCGACCCCAGTGACCTGGCCGAGTACGATAGCTATAACGAAGCTATTGCCGCAGTTGAGAAAGGTTTGGCTCAGCATCGTGGTGATGCGACCAAGGTGTATCGTATCGATATCCCGGGTAAGGATGAGACCGTGTTCGGTGTAGCGCTGGGCGGCGATAATTGCAGTGGCGACAAGTACATCATGAGCCGTATCGATAAGGCTCCGCTCCGTTCCACCGCCAACCTGCCGTACGAGATACTGGTCTCCGACGGCGACGTCTATGCACTTTATCCCCGTTTCCGCATTGCGATCAGCTGGCCGAACCTGCCTATGCTCCAGAGTGACACGGGCGCTACGTTCTTCAGCATCATGTGCGCTCCAGGCGCAATCGAGGATGCGTTTATCAAGGTTGCTGGTGGCGAAGATTAATCCCACCGGCCTGTTCGGCATATTTACGTGCTTTACGGTTTTGTTTGCGGGTGGCCCGATCCACGATCCCCGGGAACGTGGCATTGATACGGATGAACAGTGACTCCGGGAAACCGAGATAGCGTTCCTTGTCCCGCTTGCGAATGGTGGTAATAGTCTGTTGCGCCACCGCGTCCGGCTCATCCATGTTCATCTTGACAGCCCTGGCCATATCGTAGACTGCCTGTGAGTTGATGGCAGTGCGGACCGCCCTCGGCGCAATATAGGTAACTTCTATATCCGTTTCCATGAGTTCCCTGCGCAAGGCCTGCGAAAATCCCCGCAGGGCAAACTTGCTGGCGGAATAGGCCGCGAACCAGGCAAAGCCAATACTGCCAAACGTCGAACCGATATTGACAATCTGCCCGCTGTTCTGTGCCAGCATCGTGGGCAGTACCGCCCGTGTCAGGAGCATCGGAGCGAGCAGGTTGATTTCTACAGCTTTCTGGATGAGCGCATCATCCTGTTCCGCATACACACCAAAAGGGTTAATGCCGGCGGCATTGATCAGTATGTCGATGCCACCGAATCGTTCCAGAGTCTCCTGGACGATGCGGGCACGGTCTTTCCGCCTTGCCGAGGTCTGCAACGATAGGTTTGTGCAGTGCCGGTCGAAAGCGATTTCTGTACTGTCTGCAAGGCTTCGTCATTGATGTCTGTCAAGCACAGCCTGGCGCCACCGGCGTCCAGTTTTTGTGCCAGCAGGCTGGCAATGCCGCCGGCTGCTCCGGTCAGAATAATACGTTTACCTTTCATAATCGTTGATCTCCTGTCTGGTCTGTTCCTTAAAGTTTACTGCGCGCCTGGTCGAGTTTTTCCTCGAGCTGAATACGGCGGCCCGCGTCGGCCAGCGGCCGTCCGGGGCGCTCCGGTGCCTGGTTCGCCCGGGTCAGGTAGGTGATGGCCTGTGCATAATCTCCCGACTCCAGCAGGAAATCCCCATAGAAATAGTTCGGGTCGATACCCTTCGGGTTAACGGCAAGCGCCTTTTCAAGATACGTCCTGGCTTTGTCATCGTCGCCGAATTCGATCGGCCAGCCCGGTACCTGGTAATACAGCGAGCCTAGCGAGGTGTAGATGGAACCGTTCAGTACTTCCGGGTCAATCTTTTCTGCGGCTTCCAGCAAGCGGCGAGCTTCCTTGACTTTCCCGAGCGCGCTGAATCCACCGTTGACTCCGGCGTCGGTACTCAGCGAGATGGCCAGCCAGACCTTGGGTTCGGCCCGATCCGGATAGCGTTCAACCAGTTTTCGCCCATCGGCGACCAGATCTTTGAAAGCCTGTTCCTGAGTGTCGGCCGATGTGTCGTAGTTGGCCCTGGCCCACTGTTGCTGAAGCGAGAGAATATCCTCGTTGAGGCCGGCAAAGGCCACGTTGCCTGTGGTCAGCAGCACACCCAGCAGGATCAGTAATTTAATATCCATCGTTGTATACCTCATCAAGAGTCGAGTGGCAGACTGCGAAACACATCACCGTATAATCGGTACATCATATTCGCCATGTGGATGATTGCCTGCTGATCATCCGGGTCATCGATGCGATTCATCAGGGATTCAAAAAATTGCATGTGACTGATATCCAGGGATCCATGTGAAACCAGATAACTGAAAGCCTCTTTCGGTAGCGAAAGCGAAGCCTGGATGGCGGCAGCTGCGTGGGTTGCCAGCTGAATCGAGGTACCTTCAAGCACTAGCACCATGCCGAAAAACCCGACCGGGTTGCCGCGCTGAATGGTGTCGTAGACATAAGCCACCATGAGTTCGGTTTCAGGGGCGGGAGCGCGGCAGCGATGCATCTGCGGGTCGCTGCCACAGGCGCTGAGATCGTTCAGAATCCATTCCTCGTGTCCAATTTCTTCTTCAATGTAATGGGCGACTGCCTGACGCAGCCCTTCCTGGTCGGCGGGCAGTCGGCTGCTGCACGCCATGAGCAGTGGAACCGTGTGTTTGACATGCTGGTAGGCTTCACCGAGAAAGGCCTGGTAGGCGCCGAGCGATATCTCGCCCCGGGCACCGCGCGCGAGTTGTTCGATTTGCAGAAAGGCGCTGCGCTCAGCCAGCGTTTCCTCTTGCAAACGGTTAAAGAAGTTACTCATGCGGTTTCCTCCAGCGGGCGCCTGGCAAGCGACATATAACGTTGTGCAATAGTGCTGCGTACAAGTGCACCGCCCGGCGTCAGTTCGCCGGTGTCGATACGGAAGGGTGACGGTGCCACGATGTGACGGTTGATGCGGGCGTAGTCGGGCAGCATGGAATTGATGTCATCCAGTACGTCTGCCAGCTGGGCCGGTGAAATCTCGGCGGCGGGAACGAGCACCGCTGTGATACCGCCGGTTTCATCGCCGAACACCGCTGCCTGGGCAATGGCGGGGTGAGCGACCAGTTCTGATTCGATCCATTCGGGTGAGATATTGCGGCCGTAACCGGTAATGATCAGGTTGCTATAGCGGCCGGTGACGTAGAGATAACCTTCATCGTCCAGGTAACCCAGATCCCCGCTATCAATTTCCGCGTCGTGG
>DRJH01000405.1 GCA_011052285.1 Gammaproteobacteria bacterium | reverse complement strand
CAGCGGGTTTGGTCAGGCCGAGCTGGGCATTGAGATTGGCACCGTCAAAATAGACCTGTCCCCCATGCTCGTGGATGATGCCGCAATAGGTGTGGATGGCCGCTTCGAAGACCCCATGGGTCGATGGATAGGTGATCATAAAGGCGGCCAGAGTGTCGGCATGCTGAACCGCTTTTTTGCGCAGGTCGTCGATGTCGACATTGCCCGCAGGATCGCTGCGGATGACCACAACGACAAAGCCTGCCAGGGCTGCGCTGGCTGGGTTGGTACCATGTGCGGAAGAAGGAATCAGGCAGATATTGCGCTGACCCTGGCCACGGCTTTCATGGTAGCGGCGAATACATAATAAACCGGAGTATTCACCTTGGGATCCGGCATTCTGCTGCAGCGAAACGGCCGAGAATCCTGTCAGTGCACACAGCATTTGTTGTACATCGGTGAATAAATGTTGATAGCCGGCAGTTTGTGAAGGTGGGGCGAAAGGGTGTAAGTCACTGAATTCCGGCCAGGTAACCGGCATCATTTCTGTGACCGCATTGAGTTTCATGGTGCAGGAGCCCAATGGGGTCATGGAGCGGTCCAGGGTGATATCTTTTTCCTGCAGTCTGCGCAAATAGCGCATCATATTGGTTTCTGAATGGTAGCGGTTAAACACTGGATGTTGCAGGTAATTGGTTTGTCTCTGTAAGGTTTCAGGAATGGCTGAACGGCTGATTGTATCCAGTGTGGCTGCTGTGAGCGCTGTGCTGTGTTGGTCGCCCCCCAGGACCTGCAGCAGGTTATCGACGTCTTCAGTCGTAACGGTTTCATCGAGTGATACCGCCAGATAGTCGGTATCACAATGCCTGAGATTGTAACCGGCTCTTACCGCAGCCCCCAATAAGGCGCCAGCCCGGCCCGGCACCTGCAACAACAGCGTATCAAAGTACCGTTTGTGCACAACCGAAATCCCCATCTGTTGCAGGCCATTGGCCAGAGCACAGGTCAGGCGGTGGACCCGTTGGGCGATACGATGGATGCCCTCCGGGCCATGGTAGATGGCATAAAAAGCCGAAATATTGGCTAAAAGAACCTGCGCTGTACAGATATTGCTGGTCGCCTTGTCGCGGCGGATGTGTTGTTCCCTGGTTTGCAGTGCCAGACGCATGGCAGGATTTCCCTCGGTGTCGATGGAGACGCCGATGAAACGTCCCGGGCACTGACGCTTGTAGGCATCACGGGTCGCCATATAGCCGGCATGGGGGCCGCCGAAACCCAGTGGCACACCAAAACGTTGATTGTTGCCGACCACAATATCGGCATCAAATTCTGATGGCGGCCGTAGCAACGCCAAGGCCAGTAAGTCAGCGGCAACGACAGCGAGCCCCTTTTGTTTATGGACCGCAGCAATGGTATTTGTCAGGTCACGGACTACGCCGGATGTCCCCGGATATTGCAGCAACAGACCAAAACAGTCGACTGTGGCTGGTGGCTGTTGCGGATCGAAAATCTCCACATTGATCCCCAGGTAACGGGCCCGGGTGCGGACCACGGCCAGTGTCTGCGGCAAGCAATCACTGGCAACCAGGAAACGATTGGATTTTGACTTGCTCAGGCGCTTGGTCATGGTCATGGCTTCGGCGGCTGCGGTGGCTTCGTCAAGCAATGAAGCATTGGCGATGTCCATGCCGGTCATATCCATAATGACTTGCTGGAAGGTCAGCAGTGCCTCGAGTCGACCCTGGCTGATCTCCGGTTGATACGGTGTGTAGGCGGTATACCAGGCCGGATTTTCCACAACATTTCGCTGAATGACTGGAGGCAGAAAGGTCCCGAAGTAGCCGCAGCCGATCAGTGATTTAACGAGGGTGTTCTGGTCTGCAATCAGGCGTAGCTCCGATAGCACTTCAGGTTCCGTAACAGGTGCCTTCAGGTCAAGGCCACTGTGGCTGACAATACACTCCGGAAGCACCTTTTCGGTTAATTCCTGCAGGCTGTCATATCCCAGGCTGGCCAGCATTGCCTGCGTTTGTATGGTATCCGGGCCGATATGGCGGTGCAGAAAATCATCCCTGGATTGCAGTTCATCCAGTGTGGGTCGAATAGCTGACATGGTGCCTCCATCGGGCAGAAAGGGGTCAAACATAAAATTGGTCGCGCTGCTACAATAGCAGTCAGAAAGGGTGTTGAGTAGGTGCGCAATTATACCGTAAAGCAGTTCTGGAATCGGCACGCCTGCCGGCTATGCAGGCCCTCCCACGAACTTGGGAAAGAGGGCTTATTTGGTGAGGATTTTAGAAAGATGCCTGCTCCGCAGGGACTTCTAAGCGCAAAAATCAACACCAAAACCATGGTTTCAGGGGCTGACAGCGACACGTGGCCTCCTGCCGACCGCTGTACTCAAGGAGTATTGTTTCAATTGGATATTGCATGGCATTATTGACACTGCAGGACATTTGTCTGGCCTATGGACATCTGCCGTTGCTCGACCACATTAATCTGGTGATCGAAAAAGGGGATCGCATCTGCTTGATTGGCCGCAACGGAGCAGGCAAATCGACCCTGCTTAAGGTGCTGGCCGGTGACATACTGCCCGATGAAGGCGAATTGCGTCACGACCGGCTATGCATTGCACAATTGCCCCAGGAAGTTCCGGCCACACTCAGCGGCTGCGTATTTGATATCGTGGCCGCAGGCTTGGGAGCGGCGGGTCCGTTATTATCTGCTTTCCATGCTGCCAGCCAGACATTGGGCATGCAAAGTACATCGGATAATCTGCATGCCCTGCAACAGGCTCAGAGCGCACTGGAGCAAGTTGGGGGTTGGGATCTGCAGCATCGCACAGATAAAGTGCTATCGCGGCTTGATCTGGAGGCGGATCAGGAATTTTCCCAATTGTCCGGTGGTATGAAGCGAAGGGTTTTACTGGCCCGTGCGCTGGTTAGTGATCCGGCTTTGCTGCTACTTGACGAGCCAACCAATCATCTTGATATCGATGCTATCCGCTGGCTTGAGGATTTTCTTCTCTGTTGGCGTGGTGCCTTGCTGTTTGTCAGCCATGATCGGCGTTTTTTACGTCGTCTGGCGACCCGTATTATTGATCTTGATCGGGGGCGGCTGAGGGATTGGCCCGGTGATTATGCCAACTATCTGCGACGGCAGGAGGAAACGTTCAACGCCGAACAGTTGCAGCAGAATCGTTTTGATAAAAAACTGGCGGAAGAAGAAAAGTGGATTCGCAAGGGCATCCAAGCCCGCAGAACACGCAATCAGGGGCGTGTTAAACAGCTCAAAAAAATGCGGGAGACTCGTCTGCAACGGCGCCAGCGCCATGGCAATGTGACGATGGTACTCAATCAGGCAGAACGCTCCGGTAAGATGGTTTGTGTGGCGGAAAACATCGATTTTTCCTGGCCAAAAGAACCCGATCAACTAGTAGTCAAACATTTTTCCAGCACCATATTGCGTGGTGATCGGGTCGCCATTCTTGGCCCGAATGGTTGTGGTAAGTCCACCTTGCTGAATCTGTTGCTGGGAAGGCTACAGCCGGTGAAGGGCAGGGTCGAACAGGGCAGTGGTCTGGAAATTGCTTATTTTGACCAGATGCGAGCCGAGTTGGATGAGCAACAAACAGTTGTTGATACGGTCGCCGAAGGGCGCACTGAAGTGACTGTCAACGGCAGGTCCCGCCATGTTATGAGCTATCTACAGGATTTCCTGTTTGCACCCAAGCGAGCCCGTCAGCCGGTCCATGCATTGTCCGGTGGCGAACGAAACCGTTTGTTGCTGGCCCGGTTATTTACCCAGCCTTTCAATTTATTGGTTCTGGATGAACCGACCAATGATCTGGATGTTGAAACTCTGGAGTTGCTTGAAGAGCTGCTGCTGGAGTATACCGGGACCTTGCTGCTGGTCAGCCATGACCGGGAATTTGTCGATCAGGTTGTGACCAGTACCCTGGTTTTCGAAGGTGGAGGAAAGATTGGTCAGTACATAGGTGGTTATGCAGATTGGTTGCGTCAGCGCCGGACTGCGAGTGTGGAACGAAGTCGGAAAACGGCGACAGCATCAAGGCCTGCTTCAGTGCCGGCTTCTGTGCGGCATAAATTGAGTTACCGGGAGCAGCGTGAACTCAATATTTTGCCAGCACAGATCGAAACCCTGGAGCAACAACAACGGCGGTTACAGCAGCGTCTGGCTGATCCGGCAATTTATCGGGACCAGGCAGCACAAGCAGCAACTCTGGGACGCAATCTGGCCGAGCTTGAACAAAAGTTACAGGGATGTTATCAACGCTGGGAAAAACTGGAGGCCTTATTGGAGTGAACCCGGGTGCTGAGCAGACGGATCTGGCCCGGATTACGGTATTATCCATTGATCTGGATGACACCTTATGGCCCATCACGCCGGTTATCGAGACGGCAAACCGTATCAGTTGGTGTTGGTTTGCCGAACACTATCCACGAGTGGTCGAGTGCTTCAAGCTGGAAGACTGTGGCCACTTTCGAGAGCAGGCCAGTCGCATGCACCCTGAATGTGCGCATGACCTGAGTCGTTTACGGATAATTTCCTATGAGTTGTTACTGCAAGCCGCTGGCTATGATGGACGAGGTGCGAAAGCCGCTTTCGAGGTATTTTTTGCTGCCCGCAATGATGTTCATCCGTTCTCTGATGTTGAACCTGCACTACAGCGCTTGGCCGGGCGATTCCGACTGATTAGTTTGTCCAATGGCAATGCTGATCTTGGGCGGATCACCTTGGGACGATATTTCTCGGCATCCATCAGCGCTCAGTGCGCGGGTATAAAAAAACCGCATCCGGCAATCTTTGCAGCCACTTGTCAGAGGGCCGAAGTTGCACCGCAGCAGCTGCTGCATATCGGAGATCACCCTCTTGAAGATGTGGCCGGTGCGATTGATTACGGTATTGCCGCAATCTGGATGAATCGGCAAGGTCAGGCCTGGCGGTATCCCCAGCAGCCCTGGATGATCGCCGAGGATTTCCAGCAAGTTACCGACAGGCTGTTGGAATAAGGGCCTATTTCTGGCAGCCGGGACAGTAATAGCTGGATCGCTGACCGATGACCACTTGTCGTATCGGTTGCTCACAGCACAGACAGGCTTGTTGATTACGGCCATAGACCTGCAGTAGTTGCGTAAAATAACCGGGTCGACCGTCAGCCTGATGAAAATCCCGTAGCGTGGTGCCGCCGGCCCTGATAGCCTGTTCCAGTGTGCTGCAGATCACCATAGCGAGTCGCTGATAACGCTGTTCACTGATCCGGTTGCAGGGTCGGCGTGGATCAATGCCAGCATTAAACAGGGCTTCACAGGCATAGATATTACCCACTCCGGTGACTACCCGGTGGTCCATGATCAGGATTTTAACGGCCACGCGGCGCCTTGCCGCTTGTTGGTATAGCCAGTTGCCATTAAATGTGCTACTGAACGGCTCCGGTCCCAGTGATTTGAGCAGTGGATGTGAAAAAGGATCGGTGGTGAATAATACACAACCAAAGCGACGTGGGTCCTCCAGGCGCAGACTACTGCCATTCTCGAATGTCCATTGCAGATGGTCGTGTTTGCGCAAAGGCGCAGTGCTTTCTGTTAAGCGCAGGCTTCCGGACATACCCAGGTGGACCAGCATGGTGCCGGGAGGGAAGTCAAACAACAGATATTTACCGCGTCGGCGTAGCTCCTGTAAGCGCTGGCCTGTCAGTATTTTTGCTAAGGAGTCAGGGACAGGCCAGCGCAGATGCCGGTTATGAATCTGTACCTGTTGAACGATGTGGCCACAAATCCAGGGCTTGATTCCACGTAATGTCGTTTCAACTTCAGGGAGCTCGGGCATGGGCTAGGCGGTTACTGCTGAATAGTTACAATTCCACACCGAGGGAAAACATGCTCTCCAAATCATGACGGGAATAAGCGCGAAATGCCAGCATGGTTTCACTGTGGGTAATGCCTTCAAGCTTGAGCATTTGCTCAGTGACCAGTTGGGCCAGAGCGTCATTGTCCACGACCCGGACTATGGCCACCAGGTCGAAACTGCCGCTGACGGAAAAAACCTCGGAAATCTGTTCGCATCCCGCCAGGGCCTCGGCTACGGTGTTGATTTTGTCGCGTTTTGCATTGAGCAGAATAATTGCAGTTACCATTCGATCTTCCTCTTGGCCGGGTTTTTCAGGAGGTTGTCTATTCTCTGACGGTCTCCTGGGTACAGATAGTAAACCGCATGCGCGGTCTGGGCCAGATCTTTCTGCCCTGCACGGCTCCTGACGGCTACATCAAAAACAGCAGGCCAACACCGAACATGGCCAGTAATGTGCCTGCCACAGCACCCCATCCAAAACGCTCCTTAAACACGAAATAGCCGACCGGAAGCAGCAATACCGGAGGCAAAGCCATCAGGGTACTGGCGATGCCGATCGGGGCATGCTGGATCGAGAATAGCGCCAGTGAAACACCGACGACCGGTCCGAAAATTGATGCCAGCATGGATAGCCCCAGACCCTTCCAATGGCCGATGAGTGCGGTAATCGTCGATTTGAACTGTCTTTGCAAGAGTGTCAAACTCCAGAGCGCAATGGCCGCAGCCAGCATGCGTACCAGGTTTGCTGAAATGGCTGAGAACCCATCGGGTAGTCCATTTTTTGCCAGTACCAGGCCGCTGGCCTGGCCTATGGCCCCGAACAGACCGAACAAGATGCCGCGACCGTAGTGTCTGGGTCGGTTTAGATTGCCGTTACCATCCATGACAACCCAGCCGATGCCGGCCAGCGTGACAAGAATACCCGCCATTTGTTGTAAGGAGAGCACCTCATTGAACATCAGCCAGGCTTGTAGTGCTGCGAACACAGGGGCCAGACTCATCATCAGCATGGGCAGTCGAGGTCCAACCAGAACAAGGGCCTTAAACAAAAAAGCATCACCAATCACCAGCCCGATAATACCCGACAGAGCCAGCCACAAGCCGCCTTCGGTAGTCAGCTGTGGTGGCCAGAAGCTACCCAGCAGCCACCAGTGCGCCAGTACCAGCAGCAAAGTCGCCATCACCAGGCGGATGCGATTGACCACAAGCGAACCCAGTTCGCGCCCGGCCAGTGCAAACAAAGTGGAGCCTATCGCAAAACATACTGAGGTGCCCAAAGCAGCCAGTTCACCAAGATAGCTGGACAAAAAAAGGCTCCTTAGTGTGGGGATCAAAGTGCCGGTTTTGCAGGTGCAGTAAACCGGTTGGCCCTTGCCCCATGATGGCCTCCTAGCCCGGCATTTGGGTGACAGGTGTCACCCAGGTTCGGGGTAGTATCAGGACTCCTTAATGCTCAGTACCAGGTTTTCAACCACTTCCTTGGCATCACCAAAGACCAGTGAGCAGTTATCCATGTAGTAGAGCAGGTTGTCGACACCGGCATAGCCGGTATTCATGCTGCGCTTGATCACAAACACTTGCTTGGCTTTGCTGCATTGCAATATTGGCATTCCATAGATGGGACTGGTTTTATCCAGTTCTGCGGCCGGGTTGGTGATGTCATTGGCACCGACAACCAGTGCCACGTCCGTGGTCGCAAACTCGGGGTTGATTTCATCCATTTCCAGGACGCTGTCATAAGGAATGTCGGCCTCGGCAAGCAGTACATTCATGTGCCCTGGCATACGTCCTGCCACTGGGTGGATGGCATATTTAACTTCGATATCAAGCGCTTCCAGGGTTTTTGACAATTCCTTCAGGGCATGTTGCGCCTGGGCCATGGCCATGCCGTAGCCTGGGATAATAATAATCTTGCTGGCGTTCGTCATAAAGAAGGCGGCATCGTCCGGTGAAGCCGATTTCACGCCTTTTTCCGCTGCTGAGGCAAATGCTGACTCCTCACCATCTGCATCACCACCAAAGCCACCGAGAATGACGCTGATGAATGAGCGATTCATGGCGTGGCACATGATGTAGGAAAGGATGGCACCGGAGAAGCCAACCAGTGCTCCGGTGATAATCAGCAGTTTGCTGTTCAAGGTAAAGCCGGTTGCTGCTGCGGCCCACCCTGAGTAGGAGTTCAGCATCGAAATGACCACTGGCATGTCGGCACCACCGATCGGAATGATCAGAAGAAATCCGAGTGCCAGAGCGATCAGGGTTAGCAGAACCAGAACGCCAAGGCTATGGGTGGTGTAAAAAGAATAGGTCAGGATCAGTAGCAGAATGCCCAGGCCCAAATTGAGATGATGCTGATAGGGGAAGACCACCGGGTTGCCGGACAGAAGACCTTGTAGTTTGCCGAAAGCAATCAGGGAGCCGGTAAAGGTGATGGCGCCGATGAAGGCACCGATGCCCAATTCAATGACCAGTTCGGGTTCCAGAGTGCCGGCAGTGCGATGGTTCAAAAAGGTACCGATGGCGACCAATACGGCTGCCAGACCGACAAAGCTGTGTAATGCAGCCACCAGCTGTGGCATATCCGTCATCTTGATCTTCAGGGCGATGAAGGTGCCGATCGAACCACCGACGATAATCCCCGCAAAGATAAAACCATACGAGGCAATGGCGGGATCCATTAAAGTAGCGAGAATGGCGATGGCCATGCCGACGATGGCGAATACATTGCCTCGGCGGGCCGTGGTCGGATGGGTCAGCCCTTTCAGGCCGAGGATGAATAAACAGCCACTGATCAGGTAGACGATGGCGAGAAGTGCAGGAGAGAGAGTCATCTTAATTCATTCCATCAGTTTTTCTTTTTGAACATGCTGAGCATGCGTTGAGTGACCACAAAGCCACCAAAGATATTGATACTGGCCAGTGTCACTGCGACAAAGCCGAGAAACTGAGCACCGCCACTGGCTTGTGCAAAGCCGGAGACCAGCATGGCACCCACCAGGATAATGCCGGAGATGGCATTGGTCAGCGAAATCAAAGGAGTGTGCAAGGAGGAGGTAACTCCCCAGACGACTTGATAGCCGATGAAACAGGCGAGTACGAAGATATACAGGTTGAGGATAGTTTCCGACATCGATAGACCCCTAGGATTTCAGCGAGTAAAGCGAACTTCGCCGTTGAATGTAACAGTTGATTTTTCGGTAATTTCGTCTTCCAGCAAATCTTTGCGGTGCATTTCCTCAGCCTTGCCTTCGACCAGTAATGGCAGTAGGTTGAGCAGGTTGCGGGCGTAGAAGTTGCTGGCATCAGCAGCCATCATAGCGGGGAAATTGGTATTTCCACAAATCTTAATACCGTGTTTGGTGAGGGTCTTGTTCGGTTTGCTCAGCGGGCAGTTACCACCATTAGCAGCGGCCATATCGATAATGACCGAGCCGGGGCGCATACCCTTTACGGCATCTTCAGTAATCAAAACAGGTGCCTGACGACAGGGAATCAATGCTGTCGAGATAATAATATCCGCGGTCATCAGCTCTTGTGTTAGTAGCTCGGTCTGCCGCTTTTTGGCTTCATCAGACAATTCGCGAGCATAACCGCCTTCACCTTCGCCGCTTTCGCCAACATCAAGTTCGATAAATTTTGCTCCCAGTGACTGAATTTCCCCCTTAACCTGGGGGCGGACATCATAGCCGAACACATTGGCACCGAGACGTCGTGCCGTTGCAATGGCCTGCAGACCGGCAACACCGGCACCCAGCACGGTCACCTTGGCAGGCTTGGCCGAGCCCGCTGCGGTCATCATGAGTGGCAGAAAACGGCCAAACAGGCTAGCGGCTTCGATGACAGCACGATAGCCTGCGATGCCTGCCTGGGAGGACAGGGCATCCATATTCTGGGCTCGGGAAATGCGTGGGATCAACTGCATGGCGATGGCATCCACCTTGCTGTCGGCCAACGCCTTGAGCTTGGGATTATTTTCACCACAAACATCGATATGACTGACCAGCAGGCTACCCGCTGACATCTGTGCTAGTTCGTCGGTATTGGGATAGGCGACCTTGAATACAATATCTGCTGCCAGTGCTGTGTTCTGGTCAACCAACTCGGCACCGGCCTCCTGATAAGCGGTATCAGCATAGCGACTGCCGCTGCCAGCGCCTTTTTCAATCAGTACGACAAGCCCTTTTCCACAGATTTTTTTGACAGTATCAGGGGTCGCGGCGACGCGCGTTTCACCTGCCTGTGTTTCTTTGATAATGCCTAGTTTCATGGAGTTCTCACGATCTGTTACAGATGGTATTTCCGGGTTGAGATTCTGCCTAACTGGCGCTGTTTTTGCAACCGAAGTCTGATTATTCTGATAATACCCGGAAATGATGTTAATGAGTACTGTGACCAATACGGCACCAAAATACAGGGCGGCATGGTATATAACATTGAAAATTTTTTCACTACCATAAAATGATCTGAGTCAGTTTCCGGGTAGAAAAGTGTGATTAAATCATGGAAGTCGCTGGGAGGCTGTCTACATCGGACAAGGCTAAATATGGACCCGAGGAAAAAATTAGTTTACAATGCTAATGAGAATCATTATCATTGTCATTAATATCAATGAGTGGTCATTTATGAATGAAAACTATCGCGTCCCATTTCCTGTTCTCGCTGTTCCTGTTCCTCATCTCTGGGGCAACACAGGCTGGTGATCTGCAACAGTTGCTGCAGCTGATTGATTATGTTGGCGCTGACTATCATAAAGCCGTTACCGACAACCAGGTCATCGACCAGGGCGAATATGAGGAAATGCTTGACTTCTCCGCTGGTATCCAAAAGCTGGTAACAGCGCTGCCCAATGGAGATCCCAGCACAAATTTACAACAGCAGTCCGCAACCCTGTCCCACCGAATTACCGGAAAGGTAGCACCGGCAGAAATCCGCAACCTGACTGCGGCCATGCGTCAGGCTGTGATCTCGGGTTACGACATAACTGTGATACCGCGCCGACCTCCTGACCTGCAGCGTGGTGCAACATTATATGCGGAGCAATGCGCCAGTTGCCATGGCCGTAGCGGTGATGGGGCGGGACCGCTCGCGGCCGGCCTGGATCCTCCACCGGTTAGTTTCCTAGATCACGAACGTTATTTACAGCGCACGTTGTATGGCCTGTTTAACACCATTACGCAGGGCGTTGCAGGTACCGGCATGCGTTCTTACAATAAACTTTCCGGTGAGGACCGTTGGGCGTTGGCCTTTTATGTCGGTCAATTCGCCATCGGACAGACTGCTTTAGCAAAGGGCCCCGGCGCTCTGACCGGAAATTTGGCACTGAAACCACTGCTGGACCTGCAGACGTTGACAACCACCACGCCAGCTGAGGCCGTACGTGACTATGGTAACGCCGGTGGCCGGTTAACAGCCTACTTGCGTACACATCCAGTGATTATGTTCAGTCAGCGATCACCATTGGAGTTTTCACAACAACGTCTCAATGATGTGCTGGCGGCCTATCGGGACGGCGATCATCAGCGTGCCTATGAGCTGGCTGTTGAGGCGTACCTGGGAGGTTTTGAACTGGCCGAGCAGGGGCTGAATACCGTCAACCCGGGCCTACGCATAACAATCGAACAGGCTATGACCGGTCTGCGTACGAGTATTCGCGCGGGCGTGCCGATCGCCGAGCTGGAGGCCGATGTGGTGGAGATCCAACAACAACTGAGCCTGTCCAGGGAGCAGATAGCTGGGTCCAATCTGTCTGGTGGAGCAGCCTTCACCGCCGCATTTTTTATCCTGTTACGTGAAGGCCTGGAAGCCTTGCTGGTAGTCGCTGCACTGGCTGCCTTCCTGGTCAAGACCAAACATCGGGGCAATCTGCGCTACTTGCATTATGGCTGGATTGGTGCGCTGCTCGCGGGAATTCTCACCTGGTGGGCCTCGGTATCGCTAATTAAAATCAGCGGGGCGAACCGGGAGGTTACCGAAGGCGTGGCGGCCTTGCTGGCCACGGCGGTGTTGTTCTACGTCGGTTTCTGGTTGAACGATAAAACTAATGTCATGCGCTGGAAGCAGTTTATTGAAACCAATGTCACGCGAGCCATGAGCTCTGGAACACTTTGGGGTCTGGCAGGGCTGTCATTCCTGGCAGTCTACCGCGAGGTGTTCGAGACTATCCTCTTTTACCAGGCACTTTGGGTGCAGACCGATCAAGCAGGCAAAACCATGGTGACAGGCGGCTTCCTGACTGCGGCGGCTGCCCTCGTAGTACTGGCCTGGCTGGTTATGCGCTACAGCGCGCGGCTACCATTGCGCCAGTTCTTTAGCGTGACCGGTGTCCTGATGTTTGTACTGGCGCTGATATTTGCCGGTAAAGGCGTCGCTGCGTTGCAGGAAGCGGGCTATATTGCAGTGATACAGATCAGTTTTCCACGCATCGAACTGCTGGGTATTTATCCAAACCTCTATGGTTTGCTACTGCAACTCGGATTGTTGCTGCTGGCGTTATACCTGTGGTTTGGTTTGCCCACCAAGCGGCGGTTCGCACGCGACTGAACCCACTTCAGCCACCCATGGCGAGGAGTCGAGCCATCACACCCACTGATGACAACTTCCTATTGCCATTCTGATGCGGGTTAGCTATTTCTCATCGACAGTACCTGTACATGCAGGCTGGCATTCGCAACCTTTTTCGTACAATTCGTCACGTCTCAGACCAACTGTCAACGGCTCCCGATCATGCCCTGCCAACACCTGAAAGACATTGATGCTGCCTTCATTAAAGTAGTAGGCAGACCCTTCCATATAGAGACGCCACACCCGGTATGTCGCCTCGCCCACGATATCGACTGCTCGTGCCTTGTTCGCCTCCAACGCCTT
>DRJH01000404.1 GCA_011052285.1 Gammaproteobacteria bacterium | reverse complement strand
TGATTTGAGGCGAATACTGGTTGTATTTAACGAGAATCAGGGGGAAATCGAACCAAAGTCCGCTTTTCCGCAGTAGGTTCTCTATTCTCGGACAGCCTCCTAGTGTGCCTGTGACCAGTTGTCACCTATTCCGGCATCCACCAGTAGTGGAATACGCAGTTGCGCAGCTGCTGTCATATGCCTGGTCAATGGCTCCACCAGTACTTCGATACGCTCTTTTCGGATCTCGAAAATCAGTTCATCATGCACCTGCAGGATCATGTGTACGTCCTCTGGCCATAGTTCGGAAATGCTTTGATCGATACGAATCATGGCGCGCTTGATAAGGTCAGCAGCAGTTCCTTGCATGGGGGCGTTGATGGCCACGCGCTCAGCGTTCTGGCGCAGGGTGTAATTGCGGGCATTAATGTCTGGCAGGTACAAACGGCGACCGAACAGCGTTTCCACATAGCCTTGCTTGCGAGCTTTGGCCCGGGTGGCTTCCATGAAGGATTGCACGCCGGGATAATGGGTAAAGTAGCCCTGTATATACTCTTCGGCTTCGGTATGACCAATTTCCAGCTGCCTGGCCAACCCGTAGGCGGACATGCCATAGATGAGGCCGAAGTTGATTGCTTTGGCGCGCCGGCGTTGCTCAGGGGTGACTGCATCAAGGGCAACCCCGAACACCTCGGAAGCGGTAGCCCGGTGTACGTCAAGACCGAGTGTGAAGGCCTGCACCAATCCCGGGTCGCCAGACAAATGTGCCATAATCCGCAGCTCTACCTGGGAGTAATCCAGCGACAGCAGTGCAAAGCCCGGTTCGGCGATGAAGGCCTCACGGATACGTCGGCCCTCGGTGCTGCGTACCGGGATATTTTGTAAATTTGGATCGCTGCTTGACAGTCGCCCGGTGGAGGCCACAGCTTGGTGATAAGAAGTGTGCACACGCCCGGTTACCGGGTTCACAAGGACCGGCAGTTTATCAGTATAGGTAGATTTGAGTTTGCTTAGGCTACGGTGCTGCAGAATAAGACGCGGCAGGGGGTAGTCAACAGCCAATTTCTGCAATACGCCTTCGGCAGTTGAGGGTTGGCCCTTCGGGGTTTTGCGCAAGACGGGTAAGCCCATGCGCGTAAACAGCACTTCCTGAATCTGCTTTGGTGACTGGATATTAAATTCGGTGCCGGCCAGGTCATAGGCCTGCTGCACGAGTGACTGCATGGCTGTATGCAATTCCCGGCTTTGCTGTTGCAGCATAGCACTGTCGATCATGACGCCGGTCCGCTCCATTTTGGATAATACCGGTAGCAGGGGCATCTCGATGGTCTCGAAAACGTTGCATTGCTGTGGGTGTTGCTGCAGATCAGGCCAGATCTTCTGATGCAGACGCAAGGTGATGTCAGCATCTTCAGCCGCGTAGGGCGCGGCCTGCTCCAGCCCCACCGAGGAAAACAGGATCTGTTGTTTGCCCTTGCCGGCGACTTCCGAGAACTTGATGGTAGTGTGGCCCAGATAAGCCAGGGCCAGGGCATCCAGGTTGTGATGACTGAAGGTGCTGTTGAGGACATAGGATTCGAGCATGGTGTCAAATCGCATACCCTGCATGAACAGGCCGTGGTGGGCCAGGACTTCATGGTCATATTTTAAATTCTGACCCACCTTGGCATGATCCGGGCTCTCCAGCAGTGGGCGCAAGCGCTCTAATACCAGTATCTTGGACAGTTGCTTTGGTGCACCCAGATAATCGTGGCCGATGGGTACATAGGCTGCCTCTCCAGGGCGATCACAGAAGGAAATGCCGACCAATTCTGCCAGGTGGGCATTTAGCGAGGTGGTCTCGGTATCAAAGGCGAAAACCTCGGCCTGTTCAAGGCGTTTGAGCCAGCGATCAAGGTCTTCTTCGGTAAGAATGGTCTCGTAGTGAGGCCCATCTATTGGTGAGGAGTTTTTGGCCTGTTTGATCCCGTTACCGACAGCATGGGTGGTGTTCAGTTCAGCCAACCAGGTGCGAAACTGCAAGCGGGAGTACAGTTTGCGTAAAGCCTTGGAATCAGCATTTTTCAAATGCAGGTCGCTTGCCCCGGGGAGCTCCAGGTCGCGGCGTACCGTGACCAGTTCGCGATTAAGCGCCAGGCGATCCAGGCTTTGGCGCAAGTTCTCACCAACCTTACCGCCAATTTTGTCCGCATTGGCGACAACGGAATCCAGCGAACCATATTGCTGGAGCCAGCGTGCTGCTGTCTTTGGCCCCACCTTTGGCACACCCGGGATATTGTCAGCGTTGTCCCCCATGAGCGCCAGGTAGTCGACAATACGCTCGGGCGGTACGCCGTATTTATGTATCACGCCGGCCCGGTCGTAGCGGATATTTTTCATGGTATCGACCATCACGACATAGTCATCGACCAGTTGCGCCAGATCTTTGTCACTGCTGGCGATCATGCAAGCCTGGCCGGCAGCACTGGCCCGGGTCGAAAGGGTGGCGATGACATCATCCGCTTCGACCCCGGGAATGACCAGTAGCGGCAGGCCGAGCGCGGTTACCAGTTCGTGAACGGGTGCAATTTGTACCCGCAGTTCATCAGGCATCGGTGGTCTGTTAGCCTTATAGTCCGGGTATATGTGATGACGAAAGGTCGGGCCTTTGGCATCGAATACCACGACCATCTGTTCAGGCTGGTACTCACGTACCAGACTCTTGAGCATGTTAATAACCCCGTACACAGCACCGGTCGGTTGGCCATCGGCTGCCATCAGTCCGGGCATGGCGTGATACGCCCGGAACAGATAAGAAGAGCCATCAACCAGAATAAGCATAAAAAGCAATAAAGGGGTCAGAGCCCTTTTTTCGGAGTAGAGGTTTCAGAAAAAGGGGTCAGAGCCCTTTTCGGGCGACCTCTTCTTGATTGTCCAATTTTATGATCAACAACCCATTCGATGTGTTTGCAAAATAGATCTTCACCCAGAGGTGTTCCACTGTGCCAGGCAGTGCGGATATCGGCCAGTGATTCCAGTCCCTGATATGTAGAAAACCACTTTGAATACACCTTTTGACGTGCTGCTGGGGTATCACCAAGTTGGGTATACATGCTATGTGGCGTTATCAAAGAGTTCGGTTCACCTTCGGCGTTGCAGCAATAACTGGACCACCGATAATCACGTGGATGCCGCACGACTCCAGCGCGAACCGGATTCATTTCGATATAGTGCAGACAGGCCAGATAATAGCTTTCAGCGTCGATGACGCTACTTTTATAGCGACCTTCCCACAGGGTTCCGGTACGCTCGTAGCTACGATTAAAATAAGGAACATACTGCCTGCCGGTGAACTGTATCATTTTACTGATACTGTTCGCATGGCCGGGAGTGGCCAGCAAGTGCACGTGGTTGGACATTAAGGCATAGCCGTGGATCGCACAGTCATATTTTTCAGCACCCTGGCCCAGCCAGGCCAGATATGCGTAGTAGTCCTTCTCTTTGTGGAAGATGGCTTGCCGGTTATTTCCCCGTTGGATAATGTGTACGGGCATTCCAGCAACATGAAACCTCGGTTTTCTCGGCATAATCTTGTCTAAAAAAGGGGTCAGAGCCCTTTTAATATTTTATTTGTATATATATCAATAAGTTACCGCACAAAAAGGGCTCTGACCCCTTTTTTTAGAGTTTATCATAAAAAAAGGGCTCTGACCCCTTTTTTGGTTTTGTTGTAGAATGTATGTGATTTCGGCTTGGGGATGGAATGGTATGGGCAACTTTGTACGATGGGATGAAGCGGACTGGTTGGCTCTGGCCGGTAAGGAGTTGCGGGGCAAATCGCCAGAGGGCCTGAAGGTGTCAACGCCAGAAGGGATTGCTGTCAAGCCGTTGTATACGGCTGCGGATACTGCTGGTCTGGAACACCTGGATTCCCTGCCCGGTTTTGCGCCCTACCTGCGCGGGCCACGCGCCACGATGTACGCTGGTCGGCCCTGGACAGTGCGCCAGTATGCCGGTTTTTCCACCGCTGAAGAATCTAACCGCTTTTATCGCAAAGCCCTCGCCGCAGGCCAAAAAGGCCTCTCGATCGCTTTTGACCTAGCGACCCATCGCGGCTATGACTCGGATCATCCCCGGGTCAGTGGTGATGTCGGCAAAGCCGGGGTGGCGATTGATTCGGTGGAGGATATGAAACTGCTGTTTGCGGATATTCCGCTGGGGCAGATGTCGGTATCCATGACCATGAATGGAGCGGTGTTGCCAATTTTTGCCATGTTCATCGTTGCCGCCGAGGAGCAGGGTGTGGACCCGTCCGCACTGGCTGGCACCCTGCAAAATGATATTCTCAAGGAATTTATGGTTCGTAACACCTACATCTATCCACCCTCACCCTCGATGCGGATTGTTGCCGATATTATTGGGTATTCCGCAGCACAGATGCCACGTTTCAACCCAATCTCAATTTCCGGCTATCACATGCAGGAAGCGGGGGCCACGGCTGCCCAGGAACTGGCTTACACCTTGGCCGATGGTATCGAATATGTGCGTGCGGCACTGTCCAGCGGGTTATCGGTGGATCAGTTTGCACCCCGCTTGTCATTTTTTTTCGGGATCGGCATGAATTTTATGATGGAGGTGGCTAAGCTGCGGGCGGCACGGCTGCTATGGGCGGAGCTGATGCAGGCACATTTTCAACCGGCTGACCCACGTTCTTCGATGTTACGCACCCATTGCCAGACATCCGGCGTCAGCCTGACCAGCCGTGATCCCTATAACAATATCATCCGTACTACGCTCGAGGCACTGGCGGCAGTGCTGGGTGGCACGCAGTCGCTGCATACCAACAGTTTTGATGAAGCCCTGGCACTGCCGACCGAGTTTTCCTCACGCATTGCTCGCAACACTCAGCTTGTGTTGCAGCACGAGGCTGGTCTGACCGATGTCGTCGATCCCCTCGGTGGTAGTTATTATCTGGAAAGATTAACCGCAGATCTGGCCACCGCAGCCCGGGAATTGATTGCCGAGGTGGATGGTATGGGCGGCATGACCGCGGCGGTGATCGCCGGTCTGCCCAAGCTGCGGATTGAAGAGGCGGCTGCACGCCGTCAGGCCCGGCTCGATCGTGGCGAAGATGTCGTAGTGGGCGTCAATCGCTATCCGTTAGAAGAGGAGCCCGAGGTAGATATTCTGCAGATTGACAATGCCGAAGTGCGTCGTCTGCAGGTTGAGCGATTGCAGCAAGTGCGGGCTGCGCGTGATGAAGAGGCTTGTCGGGAAGCGCTGCAACGGCTGTCTGCTGCAGCCGCTAAAGAGCGCGAAAATCTTCTGCCCTATACCATCAAGGCGGTACGCTTGCGTGCCACTGTGGGAGAAATTTCGGATGCACTGGAAACGGTATTTACCCGTCACCGCGCCATGGTGCGCTCGGTGAGTGGAGTTTACGGAGCGGCCTGTGAAGACGATGCGGGTTTTCGTGCCGTGACCGCGCAGGTCAGTCAATTTGCCGTGCAATACGGTCGCAGACCCCGGCTGCTGGTGGTAAAACTGGGTCAAGATGGTCATGACCGTGGCGCCAGAATCATCGCCACCGGTTTTGCTGATATGGGGTTTGATGTCGACATCGGCCCCTTGTTTCAGACACCGCAGGAAGCGGCCCGGCAGGCGGTAGAAAACGATGTCCATATGATTGGGGTGTCCTCACAGGCTGCAGGTCACATGGCATTGGTGCCTGAACTAATCGCCGCCCTTAAAGCCGAGCAGGCCGAGGATATTCTGGTGGTCTGTGGAGGAGTCATCCCCCCTCAGGATTATGCCTTTTTGCAGCAACAGGGGGTGGTGGCGATTTTCGGACCCGGGACCAGTTTGCCGGTTGCCGCAGGTGAACTCATGACCCTGTTAGTACAACACCTGGGGGTAAACTCAAGTGTCACAAGTAACGCGGTGAAGGCGTAGGGGTTTGATAGATACCTAAATAATTCGCAAAGATCCACGAGGAGAGACAGTGCGGGACATCATAGAACGGTTGGAACAAAAAAGACAGCAGGCCCGCCTCGGTGGCGGGATCGAGCGCATCGATAAACAGCATGGCAAAGGCAAACTCACCGCTCGCGAGCGGATTGAGCTATTGCTCGATGCCGACAGCTTTGAAGAATGGGATATGTTTGTCGAACATCGCTGTCAGGATTTTGGTATGGCGCAACAGTCGATTCCCGGCGATGGTGTGGTCACTGGCTGGGGCACCATTTACGGGCGCCAGGTTTTTGTTTTCAGTCAGGATTTTACCGTCTTTGGTGGCTCGTTATCGGAGACTCATGCCGAAAAGATCGTCAAAATCATGGATAAGGCGGTACAGGTTGGGGCCCCGATTATCGGTATTAACGATTCCGGTGGTGCCCGTATCCAGGAAGGGGTGGCCTCGCTGGGCGGTTATGCCGATATCTTTCAGCGCAATGTGCTGGCTTCCGGTGTGGTACCACAGATTTCCATGATTATGGGTCCTTGCGCCGGTGGTGCGGTGTATTCACCGGCGATGACCGATTTTATTTTTATGGTTCGCGATTCTTCGCACATGTTTGTGACCGGCCCCGAGGTGGTAAAAACGGTAACCCACGAAAACGTCAGCGCCGAGGAACTCGGGGGTGCTCATACCCACACCTCCCGATCCGGAGTGGCCCATAAGGCCTTTGACAATGATGTCGATGCCTTGTTTATGCTGCGCCGGTTCATCAACTTGCTGCCTTCAAGCAATCAACGCACAGCACCGGTGCTGCCGGTCCGTGATAATCCAGACCGGGTGGAAAAAGCATTGGATACTCTGGTGCCTATGGATCCCAATCAACCTTATGACATGAAAGAGTTGTTGGCCAAGGTGGTAGATGATCAGGAATTTTTTGAGATTCAGGAAGATTTTGCGGCCAATATTGTCGTCGGTTTGGGCCGCATGGCGGGTCATACAGTGGGTTTTGTCGCCAATCAACCCATGGTGCTCGCCGGTTGTCTGGACATTAATTCAGCAACTAAAGCCGGGCGTTTTGTGCGTTTTTGTGATGCCTTCAATATCCCCATAGTAACCTTCGTCGATGTCCCGGGCTTTCTGCCCGGTACCGATCAGGAATTCGGTGGCATTATTCGTCATGGTGCCAAGTTGCTATACGCCTTTGCCGAAGCTACGGTACCCAAGGTCACGGTTATTACCCGTAAGGCTTATGGTGGGGCTTATGATGTGATGAGTTCCAAACACCTGCGCGGTGATGTTAATCTGTGCTGGCCCAGCGCTGAAATTGCGGTCATGGGACCCAAGGGTGCGGTGGAGATTATTTTTCGCCAGGAAAAGGATGATCCTGAGAAAATCGCCGCCCGCACGGAAGAATACCGCAGCAAATTCGCCAATCCCTTTGTTGCGGCCCGACGCGGTTTCATCGACGATGTCATCCGTCCCCGTAACACCCGCCGTCGCCTGTGTCGTTCACTGGCGCTGTTGGCTGATAAACAGCTACAGAACCCCTGGCGAAAACATGGCAATATTCCGTTATGAGCATCATGTTTAAAAAAATTCTCATCGCCAATCGAGGTGAAATTGCCTGTCGGGTTATCCGTAGCGCACAGCAGATGGGCGTTGCCACCGTCGCCGTCTATTCGACTGCTGACCAACGTGCCAAACATGTCGAAATGGCTGATGAAGCGGTTTGTATCGGCCCACCAGCGGCAGCGCAGAGCTATCTTCGGATCGATGCTATTGTCAACGCCTGTCGTCAGATCGGTGCGCAGGCGGTACATCCGGGTTATGGATTCCTGTCTGAGAATGCTGCACTTGTCGTGGCACTTGAGGCTGAAAATATTGCTTTTATCGGCCCACCGACTAAGGCCATGCAGATTATGGGTGACAAGATCATCTCCAAACGATTGGCCCAGGAAACCGGAGTTTCCACTATTCCCGGCTACACCGATGTGATCGTTGATGCCGAACAGGCTGTGACTATTGCCAACGATATTGGTTACCCGGTGTTGCTCAAAGCCAGTGCAGGCGGCGGCGGCAAGGGCATGCGTGTGGCGCGCAATGATGCAGAATGCCGGGATGGTTTCGCGCGCGCCAGTAGCGAGGCTGCGACCGCATTCGGCGACGACCGTATGTTCCTGGAAAAATACATTGAGGGGCCCCGGCATATTGAGATCCAGATTATGGCCGATCAGCACGGTCATGTTTTGTATTTGGGTGAGCGGGAATGCTCGATCCAGCGTCGTCATCAGAAAGTGATTGAGGAAGCCCCTTCGGTATTCATCGATGCCCCGACCCGGGCAGCCATGGGTCAGCAGGCCGTAGCCCTGGCGCGTGCCGTGGATTATTGCTCAGCCGGGACGGTGGAGTTTATTGTCGACCAGGGGCGTAATTTCTATTTCCTGGAAATGAATACCCGCCTGCAGGTCGAACATCCGGTTACCGAGTGTGTGACCGGCCTGGATCTGGTGGAGTTGATGATCCGGGTGGCGGCCGGTGAGCCCCTGCCGCTGACCCAGGAACAGGTTCGCCAGCAGGGCTGGGCGGTGGAATGTCGGGTCTATGCCGAAGACTCCAGTCGTGGCTTTTTGCCCTCAATCGGGCGACTGTCTCGCTATCATGAACCACGGGCTGCAGGCCTGCGGGTTGATAGTGGCGTTAAGGCCGGTAGTGACATCAGTATGTATTACGATCCCATGATTTCCAAGTTGGTAGCCTACGGAGCAGATCGCAAACAAGCCATTGCCATGGCAGTTGAGGCTCTGGATCAGTATTTGATCGAAGGGGTGGCCCACAATGGGGCTTTTTTGCAGGCCGTGTTGCTGGATGAGGCATTTGGGCGTGGCGATATCAGTACTGATTTTATCGGTCAGCGTTACCCGGACGGTTTTCAGCCACCGTTGCCTGAGGGTGTTCAGCTTGATGCCATGTTGGCGGTAGTTGCTGTGTTACATGATCGTTGTGAGCGGCGTGAAGTTGCCACAGATTATTGTGATCAAAAGCTGCGAACCTGGGTGATTTGTGCTGATAAAGCGCAGTGGAACGTAGATCTTTCTGTAACGGCACAAGGGCTGAAAGCCGATCTGGGTGAACAATCTGTTAGCATACAAACGGATTGGCAGCCGGGTGATCGACTGTGTTCGGTTCAGGTAGATGGCAAAGAACGAACCGTACAAGTACAGGTTTTCGGCAATCACTACCGGCTGGCACAGGCTGCGTGTGTTCTTGACTGTCGGGTTTTGGGCCCGCGTGCTGCCGAGCTTGATGAGTATATGCTGGAACGGGTTGTTCCCGATCGTTCGGGGCAGGTCCTTTCACCCATGCCCGGGATGATCACCCAAATTCGGGTCCAGGAAGGTGACGAGGTTCAAGCCGGTACGGCGGTAGCGGTCATTGAGGCGATGAAAATGGAAAACCTGTTGTATGCAGCCCGAGATGGTGTCATCGCCAAGGTGCTGGTGCAGCCTGGTGAGGCGGTGCAGGCTGATCAGGTACTGCTGCAATTCGCCTGAGGCACCTCACAGCCTCCTGGGAGGCTGTCCGAGAGCAGATAACCTACTGTGGAAAAGTTATCACAATAAATAAAAGTAACGATTCAGCGCATTCATCTTTT
>DRJH01000403.1 GCA_011052285.1 Gammaproteobacteria bacterium | reverse complement strand
TGTCACATTCGTCGACAATGGATGAATCTTTGCACAAACCATTGCTTCGGATCCATCAGCAAAGTCAGCGACTGGCCAATATCGTGGATGATTTATTGAAGCTGTCGACGCTGGAATCATCTGAGCCACCAGTATTTTCAGATAAGGTGGATATGCCGAAGCTGATTAATGCTTGTGTTTCACAAGCCCGGGATTTGAGTCGGGGTCGACACACTTTCAGCATTGAGGTCGATGCCGTGTTGGGTTTGCGGGGCAATGCACACGAACTGGAAAGTATGTTGTCTAATTTATTATCGAATGCCGTTCGTTACACCCCGCAACAGGGTAGAATTTCTGTATCCTGGGCGCGACAGAAAGATGCCGTGGTGTTGCAGGTGCAGGACAGTGGTATCGGTATTCCCACAGAGCATCTGAGCCGTCTGACACAGCGTTTTTACCGTGTGGACCCTGGTCGTTCCAGGGAAACGGGTGGGACAGGTCTGGGACTGGCCATTGTCAAACATATCCTTGATCGGCACGGAGCCAGGTTACAGATTAACAGCAAGACGGATCAGGGTAGCGTCTTTATTTGCCGGTTTCGTGATAATTTGGCAGTGCGTCTGGAATCATCGGCTTGTGCAATATCTGAAACCCGTAAATCACTGTAAAGTATACAAGATAATGAAAGTACAAAGGTATTAACTATGGAAATGAATATTGATCATCATATCTCCAGTCGTTTTAATGAAGAGCTCGAGGGTATTCGTACCCGTGCGCTGCAGATGGGGGGCGCTGTTGAAAAACAGCTCGCCAATGCTTTGGCTGCAATTAGTAAAGGAGACCTGGAATTGGCCAAAGAAGTGGTCGACAGCGATTATCTGATCAATGCGCAGGAAGTTGAAATTGATGAACAATGTACCAAAATCCTGGCTATTCGGCAGCCAGCGGCACGTGATCTGCGGTTGATTATCACCGTAATCAAGACCATTACAGATCTGGAACGAATGGGTGACGAGGCGCAGCGAGTCGGGCGTATGGCCAAGCAGCTGGTGGAGCATTCCTATCCGTCCAAGCATTTTCAGCAGATCCGCAATCTGGGCGATCACGTCAGTCGTATGCTGCATGATGCTCTGGATGCCTTTGCACGCACTGATATCGATGCCGCCTTACAGGTTTTGGAAGAAGATCAGCGCGTGGATCAGGAATATGAAACGATCATGCGCCAGCTGATCACTTTTATGATGGAAGACCCACGGTCAATTCCTCGTTCACTGGAGATCATGTGGTCTGCCAGAGCACTCGAGCGCATTGGTGACCGATCCTGCAATATTGCCGAGTATGTGGTCTACTTTGTACGGGGACGGGATATCCGGCATACTCAGTTATCAGATGTCCAGGATGGACTGGATTGAGCCCAGCGGATGACAGTTGCCACCTCTACAATGCAGCAGCTTCGGGTTTGTGAGCAGGTTACCCCGGATTGGCTGGGCGAGGGTTGTAGTGCCGCAGAGACCATGCTACTACAACAGGCGTGGTCGCTTGCCAGTGTGCAGCTTGTCGATCAGTATATTTTTGAATCAACCTCTATCTTTGCTCACTCAATGGCGGCCGCCCAGCTGGTGGCGGGCCTGGAAATGGATGCCCATGCGATAGCAGCAGCCTTGTTGTGTCGTGTTCCACGCCCTTCGGGGAAGCAGTCCGGTGATCCACTGGCCGGATTGCCACCAGAACTACAAAAACTGGTGTCCAGTGTAGCTAAGGTGACGGTGGTCGTGCAGGGTGGCCGTGGTGGCAAACGTGCCAATGCAGAAAGTTTACGCCGCATGCTGTTAACCATTATCGACGATGTTAGGGTGGTGCCGGTGATGTTGGCTGATCGCCTGCAGCTATTGCGTGAACTGAAATCGGCAGATATCCCGGCGCGCTCCATGATTGCCAGAGAAACCTTGGAATTGTTCTCGCCACTGGCTAATCGTCTCGGTATCTGGCAGCTCAAGTGGGAACTGGAGGACCTGTCGCTACGCTTTATTGATCCTGAGGTTTATCGGGACCTGGCCTCACAGTTGGCTGAACGGCGAGCCGATCGCGAAGCCTATATCGGCTCCTTTATCGATCAACTGCAAGCGTTATTACAACAGTCCGGGATCACGGCTCAAGTGTATGGCCGACCCAAACATATCTACAGTATCTGGAAGAAAATGATTCGTAAGGATGTTGGGCTGGAACAGATATTTGATGTCAGAGCAGTACGCATTCTAACCACTGATGTCGCAGATTGCTACGCGGCACTCGGTGTGGTACATACCCAATGGCGCCATATTGCAGGTGAGTTTGACGACTATATTGCGACCCCCAAAGAGAATAATTACCAGTCAATCCATACGGCTGTTATCGGACCACAAGGCAAAGCGGTTGAGGTACAGATTCGTACCAGCGAGATGCATGAATTTAATGAACTTGGGGTTGCAGCACACTGGCGCTACAAGGAGGGAAAAGCCTCCGATAATGCGCTTGATCGCAAAATTCAGTGGTTGCGACAATTGTTGGAATGGAAAGATAGTGAGTCGGAGTCCGAATCGCTGCTGGAGCGCTATCAGTCCGAGTTGTTTGAAGAACGGGTCTATGTATTCACGCCCAAAGGCAACGTGATCGATCTACCGGTGGGTTCTACTGCGCTGGATTTTGCCTATGCCATTCATTCCGAGGTGGGTCATCGCTGCCGGGGGGCACGTGTCAACGGCCATATCGTACAGCTTACCCGGGCCTTGCAAAGTGGCGAACAAGTCGAAGTGTTGACCGTCAAAAGTGGTGGACCAAGCCGTGATTGGTTGTCACCGCATTTGGGCTATGTGGTCACGGCCAAGGCCAGAAACCGGATTCAGCATTGGTTCCGGGAACAGGATTACGACAATAATGCGCAGGCTGGCCGACAGGCCCTTGGTCGCGAACTGGATCGAGTTGGCTTGCTGGATGTCAAGCATGAAAAACTTGCCCAGGCTTTACACCTGCGGAAGGTAGAAGATCTTTACGCCGGCATCGGTAGGGGAGATATCAAGCTTTCGCAGGCTATGGCTCCATTACGTAGTCGCCTAGAGGTACGCAAACAGACAGAGGAAGAACCTCGTTCAACGCCGTCTTCGCCACAGACCGACCGCAAGCCGGCAGCAGGAATGACCGTTCATGGTGTTGGCAATTTATTGAACTATATGGCGAAATGCTGTCATCCAGTACCCGGGGATACAATCATCGGGCATATTACCCAGGGTCACGGTGTGGCGGTACATCGCCTGGATTGTGGCAATTTGGTACATATTCGTAACCAGACACCGGAGCGCTTGATTGAAGTGGACTGGGGTCAGGAAAGTCCTGAAGTCTTCCCGGTGGATATCGAGATTATGGCCTATGACCGGACCGGTCTGCTACGGGATATATCGACCTCGCTGGCTGATGACGGCTTTAATGTTCTGGGGGTCCACACTCGCTCTGATAAAACCCGTAACCTGGCTTATATGACCTTGACTGCAGAGGTCGACGGCCTTGAGTCGCTACATCGTATGACGGCCAGAGTCGCGGCTATTCCAAATATCGTCGAAGTGCGGCGAAAAGCCTGAGTTCCTTGCTGAGCTTGTGTAAATATAGACCTGAATCGATAACTGCGTATGATAAATGTCGCTATAATTGGCTGCCAGAACAATGCTACACCGATCGTAATGATTCAGCGTATTTAGATTTTGGTTCAGTACCAGGCATATTCGCACGGAGAATGTGAGCATATAGGTCATATGTGAGCATTCGAGTACGGAAATAACGCCGTAATGGGACAAAAGATGAATGTGCTGAAGAGTTACCACCGATCTAACTAATTTTGTAGGAGAGCATTATGAAACAGCCCGTTCGTGTCACCGTCACCGGGGCCGCTGGCAATATCGCTTACTCACTGGTATTTCGCATTGCCGCTGGCGAAATGTTGGGTCCCGATCAGCCGGTTATTCTGCAACTGCTGGAGATACCACCAGCCATGAAAGCCTTGCAGGGTGTGGTCATGGAATTGGACGACTGCGCCTTTCCTCTATTGGAAGGCATTAGCCTGTCAGATGATGCCAATGTGGCTTTCAAGGATGCAGATTTTGCTATGCTGGTCGGTGCTCGTCCACGTGGGAAAGGCATGGAGCGCAAGGACTTACTGAGTGCAAATGCAGAGATTTTTTCTGTTCAGGGTATAGCGCTTAACGACCATGCTTCACACAAGGTACGCGTACTGGTGGTTGGTAATCCGGCCAATACCAATGCCTTGATCGCCAGTCGTAATGCACCGGATCTGGATGCTGGCCAGTTTACCGCTATGACCCGCCTTGATCATAATCGTGCCAAGTCACAACTGGCAGCCAAAACCGGTGTGCATAATCGTGAAGTGCGACAAATGACGATTTGGGGGAACCATTCATCAACCCAGTTTCCGGATATCAGCCAGGCACTGGTTCGCGGGCATAACGCGCAAGATCTGGTCGCACAGTCCTGGGTGCAGGATGAGTTCATCCCGACTGTACAGAAACGCGGTGCTGCTATTATCGAGGCCCGAGGTGCATCCAGTGCGGCTTCGGCTGCTGCTGCTGCCATGGCCCATATGCGTGACTGGGTGAGCGGTACCCCGGCGGGTGATTGGGTCAGCATGGGTATTCCCAGCGATGGTAGCTACGGTATTGCACCTGGCTTGATTTATTCTTATCCGGTGACCTGCAGTAACGGTCGTTATGAGATTGTGCAGGGCTTGCAGATCAGTGACTGGGCGCATGGCATGATGAATGTGACAGCCGATGAACTGCGTGAGGAACGTGAAGCGATTAAGGACCTGTTGCCTTCCTGAATGCTTGTGGCCTGAACGCTTGTGGCCTGAAAGCTTATGAACCATGGTCGTGAAGTTGGGATGAAGACATCCGTCATCATCCCGACCTGCGATCGTGCACATACCCTGGCTCGCGCACTCGACTCGGTCTATGCCCAGGTTCGACCTGCAGACGAGGTCATTGTCATTGATGATGGCTCTGTTGATAAAACCGCTTTGCTATGTGCCCACTATCCGGGATTACATTATGTCAAACAGCGGCACTCCGGCGTAAGTGCGGCTCGTAATCACGGTGTCCGCTTGGCACGGGGCCAGTGGCTGGCCTTTCTTGATTCTGATGATGCCTGGCAGCCGGAGAAACTGGCCGCACAGATCGCTACCATTACGCAGCACCCTGATAGCTTGATCTGCCACTGTGATGAACACTGGATTCGTAATGGACGGCGGGTTAATCCGGGACAACGCCATCGTAAGTGTCAGGGAGATTTGTTCATACAAAGCCTGGGGTTGTGCGCCATCTCACCGTCAGCAGTCATGATCAAGCGGCAGGTGTTTACTATTTATGGGTTGTTTGATGAAGATTTGCCGGCTTGTGAAGACTATGATCTGTGGTTGCGTCTTTGCTGCCAGTTGCCGGTTTTGCTAGTTGATCGGCCATT
>DRJH01000402.1 GCA_011052285.1 Gammaproteobacteria bacterium | reverse complement strand
TTCATTTTACGGGTATCGAGAGCTAGCGGGTCTTTGTAGTCACCACCGAAGATGCAGGCAGCGATATTATGTGATTGCAACAAACGGCTACCCAGGCCACCGCGACCACACCAGTCGACAACGCCCGTGAATTTGCCTTTGTGCAATGTACTTGAGGCAATACCACCCTCCCGGGTCACAGCCGCGGCTGGCCCTACACCAATAATACGCATTTTTTTCAGGTCGTAGTTTTGGGCATAACGATCGAAAACTGCCTGTTGCAAAGCATAAAAACCGAGCAAATCAGGGCCGCCTTCCGGGTCTGGGTAACCACGCCACTTCTGGGCGCAATCGATGGGTTCGAGCAGCAGTTTGAGCTTGTCATCACGATAATTAAGAATCAGCACGCTGGGCTGTTGACAGCGGCCTTGAAGTTCGAAATAGTTGATTCCAAGGCCATGGAAGCTGTGGGCAGCACCACCCATGCTGGAAATATAGAAGCCATCCCACTGCGGACTATAAGCACAAAACACCAGTCGTCGACTGCCGGGAATGGGGCTGCCCGCCAACAGGCCCTGGCCGAATGTAAAACAGTCAGGATTCTGGTTGTAACGAGCCCAGCCATAATCTACTGGCCCGAGAATGTTTGTCTCTATTGCGATAGGTTCGATACACCAGTCGCCAGTATTGAGATCAAGTTTTAGTTCATGTTGTTGCATGGCGCTAATAAGTCAAAAATAACCATAAATTTAATGGGTTGTGGTAATGGTCAAGTCGTGGGACGGCCAAAGGTACGATCTTTGTGGAACCCAGTCAAGACAAAACCGAGTGAATCTGTCGGAAAAAATGAAACTCTCTAGAAGGCTATCCAAGAACAGGAGCCGGCCGGTTTGTTGCTCCTGCAAAACCGGCGCTTGTACCATTCACGGTACTTGTGCCATTCACGGTACTTGTGCCATTCACGGTACTTGCGCCATCCATGGCGGTCGTAGCGAGGGAAAGCTGCTTTGAGGTCGATTTTTTCATGGTGAGGCGAATACTGATTGTATTGAACGAGAATCAGGGGGAAATCTGGCCAAAGTCAGCTTTTCCGCAGTAGGTTCTCTATTCTCGGACGGCCTCCTGGTTTTGCTGGATGTGAAACAGCAAGGGGGTTGTTTTCAACTGGAAAGAAACAGCCATTGAGAAAATAAAAAAGGGAAGTCGGCATGCCGACTTCCCTGTATACATCAAAGCGCCTGTTTACCCCAAAGCATCCGTTTATCCAGAAGTAATTCTGTGGTAAATTAATATACCACAAAAGGCAGGAACATGCCGTCGCTAAAGTGACCGGGTTTGTTGCAAACGATTATGTATTTGCCGGGTTTCAGGTCAACAGTAATAGATTTGTATGTACCCGGTTTCATGCCATGAGTTTCTTCAATAATATTCATCGAGCCTTCGTCAACACGGGCTTCGGCAGCATCTGGCTTATAGCCGAAATTCATGAAGTTCTTGACCGGAGAAACCAGCAGTTCATGCGTTATACTGGCAGAATCATTGGTGACCTGGAAAGTGATTTTACCAGCACTGGCAGAGGCCCGGCTCAAGGTAAACCCCATAGATTTACCACGATCCCACATACTGGCCAGAATGGTGGAATCAGCCTGTGCTGCTGGAGCACCCATCAGCATGGCGGCACCGGAAGCACATACCATCGTTGCTACAAGTCTCTTCATTTTCATAATGTAAATCCCCAAGTTAATTAAATGATAAGCTCCCCTTTCGAGGGCGGCCCAGCCACCGTTACGTGGTGGCAAAACGGCTACGAAATGGTTAACCGGCTCGACAACAGCTCAGAGTGTAATAGCAGCTGTTTTCTGGAGCAAGGAGGGTTCGGGGGAGTTTGCCGCTACCTTGATCCAGAGCAAGAACTTTGAGAGTTATTATGATTTTTAGTAACGATTCAGCGTATTTAGATTTTGCTTCAGTACCAGGCATGTTCGCACGGAGAATGTGAGCATTCGAGTACGAACACACGCCGTAATGGAACAAAAGATGAATGCGCTGAATCGTTACGATTTTTAACGGTCAAAGTGTTTTGTGGGTACTGGAGCAAGGTGGACATCAAGTTGCGGACGGGGCAGTTTCAAACCAGCCTGATCCAGGTCGAGTTTGATGTTTTCCAGCAGTACGGAACGGGCCGTTGTGTAGTCAGAAGTTGCGGTCCAGGCACGAATAATGAGCTGCATACTTTGCTCTCCCAATGTGTCAACCAGGACAACGGGAGCGGGTTGCTGGAGTAGTTTTGGGCTATTTTGTAATCGCTTCAGCAACAGATCCTTGGCACGCTGCAGATCATCATCATAGCGAATGTTGACTGTAAGATCGATGCGTCGTTGTGGTAACTCCGAGTAGTTGGTGATGGTTGAGCCGAGGACCTTGCCATTCGGAATCAGCACTACTCGATTGTCGGTCGTATGTAAGATTGTATTGAAGATCTCCATACGCTTGACCGTGCCACCGATGTTTGCAACTTCGATGTAATTACCGATAGCAAAAGGCCGGGTAATGATTAATACAACGCCAGAAGCGAGATTTTTTAGCGCATCCTGTAGCGCAAGACCAATAGCCAGGCCAGCTGCACCAATCAAAGCGATCAGTGAGGTGGTATTAATCCCCAATTGATTAAGGGTTGCGATGATGACCAGCAACAGCATCAAACCACGAACGATGGACTGGCTAAAATTGACCAGAATAGGTTCTAGTTTGAGCTGACCCAATAGTTGGATCAAGAGTCGACATAGGATGTGTGTTAGCCAGCGGCCTACCACGAAAATTATCAAGGCGATAATAATCCGGCTGCCCCAGGGTAGGAGTTGTTGCTGCAGGAAGGTTTCTAGTGGTGGCACGATTGCAGGTTAGCTGATTTGCATATTGCTTAGGCCGTCGGCAGAAACACCTTCGGCTAAGCGAATTTTCAGACCTAGATTATTTCTCGAGTCGGCATTTTTGAGGGCCTCATCACGACTAATTTGGTTATTACAGTACAATGAAAACAGAGACTGATCGAAGGTCTGCATACCGGTGTCCGTGCTTTGCTCCATAATGGCCTTGATTTCCTGGATATTGCCGTCCTGGACCAGTTGCGCGATATACGGTGACGTCAGCAAGACTTCCACAGCGGGTACCAGTCGTGATTGTAGACCCGGCACCAGGCGTTGCGAGATAATACCCTTCAAATTCAGTGATAGATCCAGTAATAACT
The DNA here is from genome assembly GCA_011052285.1 of Gammaproteobacteria bacterium. Lineage (GTDB taxonomy): Bacteria > Pseudomonadota > Gammaproteobacteria > Arenicellales > DRJH01 > DRJH01. The sequence goes on along the minus strand of DRJH01000402.1, from coordinate 15,828 downwards.
GGTGATGGGAGGAATCGGGAAAGAAATTGATAATTCGATCCAGGGCCTGATTGGCGTTGTTGGCATGCAACGTGGTTAGGCACAGATGGCCGGTTTCTGCATAATGGATGGCATGCTCCATGGTCTCCCGGTCTCGCACTTCGCCAATCAGGATCACGTCAGGCGCTTCGCGCATAGCATTTTTCAATGCCTCACCATAAGATTTTGTATCCAGTCCCACTTCTCGTTGGTTAACAATACTCTTTTTATGTGCGTGGAGAAATTCCAGTGGATCTTCGATAGTGAGGATATGTCCCGTGCTGCGATTATTACGAAAATCAATCATAGATGCAAGGGAAGTCGATTTGCCGGAGCCGGTGGCGCCAACCACGAGCACCAGCCCCCTCTTGAGCATGATCAGACGACTCAAGGTGGGCGGGAGTCCCAATGCTTCCAGGGAAGGTACTGAGGACTTGATGTATCGTACCACCATTGCGACTTCGCCACGTTGCTTGAAAACATTGATGCGAAAGCGCCCCAGGCCGTTAACTGAAAGGCCCAGGTTCATCTCCAGCGTGGCTTCAAAGACCTTCTGCTGTTCATCGGTCATGATCGAATAGGCTACATCCTTGACCACACCGAGGGATAGTGTGGTATTCCCTACAGGTCGGGTAACCCCCTCGATTTTGATGCCAACCATTGCTCCGGTACTGAAAAACAGGTCAGAGGCAGATTTGTCTGCCATCAGCTTCAGATATTGGGTAATGTCCATGACGAGTCCTTCGCAGGCAGTCTAAATTATACTGATTGATGGAGTTTACACAAAAACATCATCCCGATCCCATTTTCACGGCAGCTAGGAGCCTGTCCGAGAATAGAAAGCCTGCTGCGGATAAGCGGACTTTGGCCCGATTTCCCCTTGATTCTCCTTAAATACTTAACGAGTATTCCCCTCACTACGACTTCTATTCTCGGACAGCCTCCTAAGCGAACGCACACGGTCTTAAGCATAGCACGGTGTGAGAAAGACGCATATCATAGGCTCCATGTTCTCGGACAGGCTCCCTGTAACAGCACTCTATTGGCGACAAGGCGTAACTATTCAGCGTATTCATCTTTGTCCCATTACGGCGTAATTTTCGTACTCGAATGCTCACATATGGCTTATATGCTCACATTCTCCGTGCGAAAATATCTTGTACTGAACCAAAATTTAAACACGCTGGACAGTTACGACAAGGCAAGCAAACAAATGGGCGGTAATCAACCTGTGCCACAAGACTATGCAGTAATTATTGTTGGTGGTGGGCATGCCGGTACGGAAGCAGCGCTGGCGGCTGCACGTATGGGCGCACAAACAGTATTAATCAGCCAGAATATTGAAACTTTGGGGCAGATGTCCTGTAATCCGGCTATTGGCGGCATTGGTAAGGGCCATATTGTTCGTGAAATTGATGCCATGGGTGGCATTATGGCACAGGCTGCTGATCACGCCGGTATCCAGTTGCGAACATTAAATATACGCAAGGGCCCGGCGGTGCAAGCGACACGAGCCCAGACGGATCGTGGGCTTTACAAACAGTTTATTCGGGGCCATCTGGAACAACAACCCGGCTTGCAATTATTACAACAGTCGGTAGAAGATCTGTTGGTTGAGGAGGGTCGGATCAGGGGCGTGATAACCAACCTGGGGCTGATCATACGGGGCCAGTGTGTGGTCTTAGCGGTTGGCACGTTTCTGGGGGGTAAAATTCATGTTGGTATGAGCCACTATGTCGGTGGGCGAGCTGGAGACATGCCGGCTAATGCCCTATCGCAGCGCTTACGGGCATTACCACTGCGGGTGAGTAGGCTCAAGACCGGTACACCGCCCCGGATCGATGGTCGTTCAGTAGATTTTTCCAAAATGAGTGTGCAACCGGGCGATGAACCGGTGCCAGTATTTTCATTTTTAGGGCAGGCCAGCGATCACCCAAGACAAGTTCCCTGCCACATTACACAAACCAATCCCGTGACCCACACACTGATACGCAATGCTCTGCATCGTTCACCGTTGTATAGCGGCAAAATTGAGGGTACGGGGCCACGCTATTGTCCCTCCATCGAAGATAAGGTGGTACGCTTTGCCGACAAGAATTCACATCAGATTTTTGTGGAACCGGAGGGTCTGGAAACTACTGAACTCTATCCCAACGGCATATCCACCAGTTTGCCCTTTGATGTGCAGTTGCAGTTGGTCCGCAGTATTTGTGGGTTTGAGCGAGCGCACATCACCCGACCCGGATACGCGATCGAATATGATTATTTTGATCCACGCGATCTTGAGCCATGGCTCGAAACCCGGCCAATCCCAGGCCTGTTCTTTGCCGGACAGATTAATGGCACCACCGGTTATGAAGAAGCCGCCGGCCAGGGTTTGATTGCCGGAATCAACGCAGCCCTGCTGGCAGCCGGCAAAGCACCCTGGTATCCGCGCCGTGATCAAGCCTATATCGGAGTTATGATCGATGACCTGATCACCCGAGGTACCACGGAACCCTATCGAATGTTTACTTCCCGAGCCGAGTATCGATTGACTTTGCGTGAGGATAATGCAGATCTAAGGTTAACACCCATCGGTCGTGAGCTGGGACTGGTGGATAATCGGCGTTGGCAGCGCTTTTGTTACAAGCGGGATGCGGTGGTGATGGAAAAACAGCGATTACAGGCCATAGTGGTACATCCGGCACAGGTTCCTTCGGCATTGCAACAGCAATTGTTCGGTCAGCAACTTAGGCGTGAAGTACATCTATTCGAACTGCTCAAACGCCCCGGAGTAGACTACCACGGACTCAGTTTATTGCCGACCTTCACACCCGGGCTTGAGGATCCTGAGGCGATCACCCAGTTGCAGATCGAAGCTCGATACGATGGTTATTTGCAACGTCAGTATCGGGAAATCGATCGCCAGCAACGGCATGAAAGAACGCTCCTACCGGTCGATTTTTGTTATTCAAAGGTCCGGGGGTTATCGAGTGAAGTACAACAGAAGCTACAACAGCTGCAGCCGCGTACTCTGGGTCAGGCAGCCCGTATTCCGGGGATCACCCCGGCGGCAATTTCTCTGCTGCTGGTTTATCTGAAAAAGCAACTGGCTTCATGTGCCGATACTGCGATACTGTGAAGTAGTTGCTGCCGATCAGTCATAAAATTTTGGCTCACCGCGTGGTCGGGTCTTGAAGCGCTTATGGAGCCAGAAATATTGTTCCGGTTCCTCCTCCGCCATTTCTTCGATTACCTTGTTCATGGTTGTCGTATCGGCCAATTCGTCACCGCTGGGATAATCTTGTAGTGGCGGTAAAAAAACCACCTCGAAACCCTTGCCTTTCGCAAGCAATCGGGTGTAGCAAGGAATGACCGTGGCTTTGCCTAAGCGGGCAAATTTACCCAATAGCGGATAGGTGGCGGCCGTGGTGCCGAAAAATGGCGCAAACACACCTTTGCGGTGGCCGGCATCCTGATCCGGCAAATAATAAAATGGTTTGCCGCTGCGCAGGCTGCGAATCAATATATTCAGCGGCGCCTTGCGTTCAATAAGTTGACCGCCGAAACGGCTGCGGCCATGACGGACCACAGTATCCAGCAAGTGATTTTTGCTGTACTGGTACATGGTGCTGATCGGTCGTTCCAGCACCAGCAGCAGGCCACCGATTTCCAGGCCCAGAAAATGTGGTGCCAGTAGAATAATATTGAGGCCTTCATCCAGGGCCTGGTCGTAATACTGACGGTTGCGAAACTGACCGATCTTTTGGAGTTGCTGTGGTTTTGCCCACCACACATAACCCTCGATCAGTAGCATGTAAGCGGCATAATGAAAATGTTGCTTAGCGATTTGTTGGTGTCGGTTTTGGCTCCAGCTAGGAAAGCAGGTGGCCAGATTACGCAGCACAACACGTCGCCTGGGTACGATCAACCAGTACAGTACTCGGCCTAATCCTGAGGCCAACCACCACAACAACGGCAATGGCAGGAGGCTTAACAAACGCAGGCAGGCCAAGCCCAACCAGGTGGGCCAGTAGCGTGGTACCCAAAAAATATGCCCCCGGCTGTTTATTGTCTGTTGCAAAGGGTTATCTCCTGCCACAGCTCGGGCACCCGGTCATACAGGCGACGGGAAAGCGTGGGACTGGCAGCACTGGCAGCCAGCAGGTCCTGCCAGGTGTCGACATCATTGACCTGAGGTAGATCAGTGGAAATTTGCAAGTGCAAGTGTCTCGCGTTGTGCAGTAGTTGCGATGAGACTTTAGAACTACTCCAGCAAATATTTTGCAATAAACCTCCTGGTATGTATTGCACCCCCAGCAAGTAATAACCGCCGTCTGGTGATAAGCCGAGTACATTCTCGTTATATTTGAGGCGGGTGCAGGCCTCTTGTAACCAAGCCCCTTTCAGACCGGGCAGATCACTGCCGATTACCGCGGCTGGACTACCCGTATTCAGGGAAATAGTCAGCGCATTGGTCTGAATCTGGCCAAGATCTGAGCCTTTTTGGGCAGCGAGTTGTAGGGTATATTGTTTGGCTAGGTCCACAAATAAAGGGTGCTGCTGATTGGGGGAACCATGCAAGAAGATTATCCCCGGCCAACTGTGGGCTGCGATGGCGACGGTTTCCTCGAGCAGGGCTGCGGCAATGATAGCTGCCTGGTCGGCATTGCAGTGTGTTTGCAGCCTGGTTTTACAATGACCTGCAAGCGGTTGTCTGGCGAGGATGTGTAGCTGTGGTTTCATGGCAGCGGTTGGTGACGGCAAATTATCGCGTATTTACGTAGCGGTGCTGTAACTTATTTGGAGCGACACCGCGCCAGTAGGCAAAGCGTAGCGACCACATCAATACTATGGTACGGACAATACCGTAACGTTGCCAGCGGCGTGCGGAAGTTCTGACCGGCTCCAGGATCTGGCCGGGACGCCCACTACTTTTCAGTCGGCGACACAGCTCAATATCTTCCATCAAAGGAATGGGAGCAAATCCACCCAGTGTTCGAAAGTATTCTGTGTTGATGAACAAGGCTTGGTCACCCGTGGCAATGGCCGTTAACGTGGAGCGCCAGCACATCATCTGACTGACCAGCCATAATAGCGGGTTGTGACTGTCGATACGAATTCGGAAAAATCCCCAGTGATATCGCTCCATAACAGCAACGATGGTTGCCCCAATTTGTGCTGGCAAACGACTGTCGGCATGCAAGAACAGTAAAATCGGCGATTGAGCCAACATAGCTCCGGCATTCATCTGTTGCGCTCTGCCAATATCTGAACATAACAGCCGCAGGCCATGGTTGGGATGGTCAGCAATAAATTTTTCTACGATCTTAACCGTAGAATCCGTACTGCCGCCGTCAACAACGATGATTTCTTTGAAATCCTGATCTCGAATCAGTGCCATCAGCGCATCACTCAAGGCTGACTCCTCGTTGAGAACAGGCATTACTAAACTAATTTTATAAGAATCAGACATACGTATTCAAGGAGATTGTACAAGAATCAAAGCACCGGTCACAAAGCAGTGCCCCATACCACGACCACCATGGATGGCGGTAGTATCAGTTTTGTCGGAACAACAAACCGGTCAATATCAGCTACCGGATCGACTCTTCAGCTTGTCAGAAGGTAATGATTCAGCGTATTCATCCTCGAATGGTCTCATATGACCTATAGGCTCACATTCTCCGCGCGAAAATGCCTTCTTGTACTGAACCAAAATCTAAACACGCTGAATCGTTACCAGGAAAGAAGAGTATCGCAAAATTCATGTCAGATGGGGGTGACTGTTCTGCTTGCAGCAACTCTGGCTAACTGGGAGAAAAGTTGGTTGGGTGACCGTTTCGGATAGTCTCCAGGGGGCTCAAAATGAAAATGGCCACCCAATCTATGGCAATGAGGAACCGTTGCTGTCACTGATTACTCATCGACATGATGTACAATTCCGGGTTATGAGTATTTCACACGGTGACGCTACAACAGCAAACCTCCAATCTACCTCGGGATTCCTGGCTGTACAGGCCAGCCATGTCGGCCAGTTACGTGCCCATAATGAGGACAGTTCTGCCTGGCTCCCCGAACTGGGACTGGCAGTTGTTGCTGACGGAGTCGGTGGTTATCGTGCTGGTGAGGTGGCCAGTGCCATAGCCACCTACCAGATTGTTAGTGAACTATACCGTCGCTGGCTGACTGCGGGCAGGAGCTGGAAAGCAACAGCCCTGTGCAGCACGTTGGAAGCGGCGTTGGGCTCGGCGAACCACGCCATCATAGAGGTCGCCGGAAGAGAAATCCGTTACCAGGGTATGGCGACTACCGCGGTGGCTGCCGTGTTCGGGAGTGAGACCCTGTGGCTGGCACATATCGGGGATAGCCGTTTGTATCGATGGCGGGAATCGACCCTGACGGTATTGACCCATGACCATACATTACAACAACAATTAATCGACCAGGGCCTTTGTTCGCCTACGGAAGCGGCGGCGGCAGTCGGTAGTAACATCATTACCCGTGCGCTGGGTGCTGAAGCCAGCGCTCGGGTTGAAACCAGCAGGCATCGTCTGCATGCCGGGGACCGCTATCTATTATGTACTGACGGCTTGCATGATATGTTGGAGGACCGTGAAATTGCCAGTAGTATGGCTACCATAAAGAATGTACAGACAAGTGCTTGCCATTTGCTTGATCTGGCAAATTTGGCCGGGGGTCACGATAATATCACGGTGATTCTTGTTGCCAGCACGAAACAATGACGCTAAATCCTGATTGGCAGCAGGCAGCTGTCAGCCTCGACACAGGTCTTGAGATACTCGAGATTACTGCCACCGGGGCCCAACAGCAACAGCTGCTGCATTTTCTACAGCTATTACAACGTTGGAACCGGATCGGTAATTTGACGGCAGTTACAGCGCCGGAACAAATGGTTTACCGACATCTGCTCGATAGTATCTCCACGCTTCCCTGGTTAAGCGGCCAGCGGGTGCTGGACATTGGCTCCGGTGCCGGAATGCCAGGTATTCCATTGGCCATTATGGCATCAGATACCACCTTCGTGCTGTTGGATAGTCAGCACAAAAGAACCCGTTTCCTTGCTCAGGTAGTTGCTGAATTAGGCTTGAAGAATGTTGGGATCGTCACGGCACGTGTGGAAAAATACCAGCCAGATGAGAAATTTGATACGCTTACCGCCCGTGCTTTTGCACCGCTGCCGAGATTGCTGCAGTGTTGTGAACGCTTATGTGCTGTACAGGGTCGGGTGATGGCCCTGAAGAGCCGGTTGTATGACAATGAACTACAGCAACTGCCTGTTGGCTGGCAATTGGATACGAAGATTATCCTGGCAGTGCCGGGACTGGCCGCTGCTCGACACCTGTTACTGTTGACGCACTCTTTAACCGATGAGACCGTCCGAGAACAGAGAACCTATTGTGTAAAAGCCGACTTTAGGCAGTGAAATAACAGGAAATTTATAAATGGGTATAATTCTCGCGGTGACTAATCAGAAGGGAGGCGTTGGTAAAACGACGACCAGCGTCAATCTTGCCGCGGCACTGGCACTCGCCAAGCAGCAGGTATTGCTTGTCGATCTTGACCCACAGGGAAATGCCAGCACCGGTTGTGGTATCCTGGGTGCGGATCTAACAGCCACGGTCTATGAGGTATTGCTGGGCAATGTTTCCATGGCGGATGCGGTGATATCACTGCAATGGGGATTTGACCTGTTGCCAGCTACTCGTGACCTGGCAGGAGCCCTAATAGAACTGGTGCAGGCCACAGAACGTGAGAAACGGCTACAACAGGCATTGCAAACAGTCCATACAGCCTATGATTTTGTACTGGTCGATTGTCCCCCGGCACTGAATTTGCTGACGGTAAATGCCTTGGTAGCCGCTGCTGCGGTACTGATTCCTATGCAATGCGAGTATTATGCCCTGGAAGGGTTAAGCGCCCTGGTTTCATCTATTCGGCGGGTTCGGCAAACATTAAATCCTCATATCAGGATTGAAGGATTGTTGCGAACAATGTATGACCCACGTAATTCCCTGACCAATGAAGTATCCGAACAATTGCAAAAACACTATGGCAACAGTTTGTATCAAACCGTCATACCGCGTAACGTACGATTGGCCGAGGCACCCAGCTATGGACGGCCGGTCATGCATTATGATAAGAACTGTTCCGGTACCGAGGCCTATTTGGAACTGGCTGCTGAGGTTCTACGAAGGGGGGCGGCATGAGCGCCAAACGCAGCACTAAAAATCGATTGGGTCGGGGTCTTGATGCGCTGCTCGGAGAGGCTTCTGCTGGCCATGCTCTCGATACCGGATTAGAGGTGGATCAAACCTTGCGGGAGCTGCCGGTCGAGCAATTGCAACGTGGTCGTTATCAGCCACGTCGCCATGTGGACGATCAGGCATTGCAGGCATTGGCACAATCGATTCAGGCCCAGGGTATTATCCAGCCGATTCTGGTGCGACGAAATAGTCTGGGAGGCTACGAAATTATTGCCGGAGAGCGTCGCTGGCGGGCGGCTCAGCTAGCCGGTTTGGAAACCGTACCGGTGGTGATTCGGGAAGTCACTGATGAGACCGCGATGGCGATGGCTTTGATCGAGAATATCCAGCGAGAAAACCTTAATCCCATTGAAGAAGCCAATGGAATTTCACGGCTGATAGACGAATTCAAGTTGACACACCAGCAAGTTGGCGGTTATCTGGGTCGTTCGCGTGCTCAGATCAGCAATCTGTTACGTTTGTTGACACTGCGACGTGAGATCAGACAAATGGTGGAACAAGGACAACTGGATATGGGCCACGCCAGGGCTTTGTTGGGGTTGCCCGAGTCGCAACGTATGGCAATAGCTCGGCAGGTGCTGCAGAAAAACCTATCGGTGCGTGCTACCGAGAAACTGGTGCAACGCTGTTTGTCCACCTCAGAACAGGCAGACCGAGGAGGCTCCGGTCGGTCGTATGATGTCGATATTCAAAACCTGGAAACAACGCTGTCCGAACGGATTCAGGCTCGAGTACGTATCCAGCATGGCCCTAAAAAAGGTCGACTATTGATCGAGTATCATAGTTTGGAAGAGTTGGAGGGAATTTTGGCGCGAATTCACTGAACGCATCAAGACTGGATGAGGCACTGTGATAGCCTCCTGGCGGGAGCCCCTGTGACACCATATAAACAGACACCATATAAATCGTTGACCTGTTGAGTATGTGTAATTTATACTACCGCGCCATTTTGTGGTACCTGTAGGGTGGATGCCGGAAAATGAGTGATCTGCGGCGCTGTCGACGCCAGGTTCTGGTGACGCAGATGATTATGACGGTGTTATTATTGGCGATCGTCTTGCTGGCAACGGACTGGCGAGCGCCGGGGCCTTGGGGGAATCTGTACGCTGTGGCCTTAGGTTGTGTATTGGGAATCGTTAATACCCTGCTCACTGGCCGGTCAGTACTGCGTGCCAGTCAGACCTTACAACACGGTAAGGGGCTTGGTATGCTGCCGCTGTATACGGGTCTTGTAAACAAGTTTTTGTTGGTGGCGGGAGGCATTGCAGTCGGGGGATTAGTATTGCAGTGGTCTTTGCCGTTTATTATATTGGGGTTTGTTGTCATGCAGGTGGGATTCCTGTTTTGTAGCACAACAATTAATGAATTAAAGGACTCTTAGAACGAAATGGCAGCAGCAGGGACCATGACATCTACAGAATTTATTCGACACCATCTGACCTTTCTGACTTATGGTCAGCAACCCGATGGCAGTTGGGGATTGGCGCATAATGCTGCCGAGGCCAAGGCTATGGGCTTCTGGGCAGTACATGTTGACACCCTGTTCTGGACCGTGGTACTGGCGCTCATCTGTTACGCTGTGCTGCGCAGTGTGGCCAAAAATGTGAGTTCGGGAACACCTGCTAAACTGCAGAATTTTGTTGAGTGGAACGTTGATTTTATTAATGAAAATGTACGCAGCTCCTTCAGTGGCAAGAATGATCTGGTAGCGCCGTTGGCACTGACCCTGTTTCTGTGGATCTTCATGATGAATCTCATGGATTTGCTCCCGGTTGACCTGTTACCGTGGTTGATTGAAGGCTCAGAACTGGCTGAATTTCAACGGGTTGTGCCCACAGCTGACCCGAATCTCACCTTTGCGTTGGCCCTGGATGTGTTTGCGCTCATGCTGTTCTACAGCATCAAGATCAAAGGCGTCAGCGGTTATGCCAGCGAGTTGACCCTGCAGCCGTTTCAGTCGAAGAACCTGGTACTGAAGCTGATATTTATCCCCATTAACCTGATTTTGGAACTGGTGAGCCTGGTGGCCAAGCCGATCTCCCATTCCCTGCGCCTGTTTGGCAATATGTATGCCGGGGAAATGATCTTCATTCTTATTGCGCTAATGTATACCACCAATCCTGTGTTGGGTCTGTTGGGTGGTGGCTTGCAGTTCATCTGGGCCCTTTTTCATATCCTGATTATCACCTTGCAGGCATTTATTTTTATGGTGTTGACCATCGTATATCTGGATATGGCCCATAGTCATCATTAGTTTAGTCAGCACTTGTTTTTTAACCTTCCATAGTACAAACAGCTATTTCGGAGACTGAGATGGAAAATGCGATTCTTTTTATTGCCGGTGCACTGATGTTGGGTTTTGGTGCCTTGGGAGCCGCCGTGGGTATCGGTATCCTTGGTGGACGCTTTCTGGAGGGAGCTGCCAGGCAGCCAGAACTGATTCCCATGTTGCGTACCCAGTTTTTTATCGTTATGGGTCTGGTTGATGCTGTGCCAATGATTGCTGTCGGCATTGCAATGTATGTGCTGTTCGGTGTGGCAGGTTAATTATCCGACCCTACGAACGACACACGAGGTGTTGAAATGAACATAAACCTCACATTGCTAATTGAAATGGTGGTTTTTGCCGTCTTCGTCATGTTTACCATGAAATTCATCTGGACCCCGATCATGGCAGCGCTGGATGAACGTCAAACTCGTATTGCCGATGGTCTGGCGGCTGCTGAACGCGGTAAGCGCGAGCAGAGTTTGGCGGAACAAAAAGCAGCGGAATTACTGCGGGAAACCAAGCAACAAACTGCGGAGTTGATCAACCGAGGCGAGAAACGGGCATCGGAGATTGTCGATCAGGCGAAAAATGATGCGCGTGAAGAAGCCGAGCGGATTCTGACTGCGGCTCGGGCCGAGATTGGAACCGAAATAAATAAGGCCAGGGAGTTACTAAGGGGCCAGGTGGCGGAACTATCGGTACTGGGCGCTGAAAAAATCCTGGAACGGGAAATTGATCGAAGGACGCATGACAAAATGCTCAACGATCTTTTGACCCAATTGTAGGCCCGGAACCATGGCGGAATTGCAAACACTGGCCCGGCCCTATGCGGAAGCGGCATTCAAAACCGGCATTGAACAACAGAATTTAGCACAATGGTCCGAGCAACTGATGGTTATTGAGGTGCTGCTGGCTGATAAGGAAGTCCAGCAGCGGATTGGTGATCCCGGCATCGATCGACAGCGACTCACCGAGATTTTGCTGACGGTTTGTGACTCGATTCTTACATCGGCAACACAAAATTTGTTGCGTTTGTTGGTGGTCAATGACCGGCTCGATATCGGTGCCGAGTTATTGCAGCAATTTGCAGCCATGCGCACTGCAGCAGAACAGGAAATCGAAGCCACAGTGGAATCTGCGTATGCCCTCAGCGAGGCTGAGCAAAACAAGATTTCCAAGGCTCTGGAGCGTCATTTTGGACGCAGCATCCGCCTTGATAGCAGCATTAATAAAGACCTACTCGCCGGCATGATTATTCGGGCGGGAGACTGGGTCATCGACGGTTCGGCCAGAGCCCGGGTTCAACAACTGGCGAACCGTCTGGTGCATTGATTTTTTCTGGTGACCAGAACAGTATTTTAGAGGAATACACTTATGTCCACCCAATTGAAACCGTCCGAAATCAGTGAGCTGATTAAGGAACGAATCAAAAATTTTGAAGCGGTCGCTCAAGCGCGCACTGAAGGTACGATCATCAGCCTGACCGATGGTATTGCCCGTATCCATGGTTTGGCTGAAGCCATGCAGGGCGAAATGCTGGAGTTTCCCGGCAATACGTACGGCCTGGCCCTGAATCTTGAACGGGATTCAGTCGGTGCCGTGATACTGGGTGAATACGCTCATTTGTCCGAAGGGGATACGGTTAAATGCACCGGTAGAATACTTGAAGTCCCGGTCGGTGATGGACTACTGGGTCGGGTTGTGGATTCACTCGGTAATCCGATCGACGGCAAGGGGCCGATCACAGCAGCACAGACATCGCCTATCGAGAAGGTGGCCCCGGGGGTGATCTCCCGACAGTCTGTGTCCCAGCCCGTGCAGACCGGTCTTAAGTCGATTGATGCCATGGTTCCGATCGGACGTGGACAACGCGAACTGATTATCGGTGATCGCCAGACCGGCAAGACCGCAGTGGCGATCGACACCATCATCAACCAAAAGGGTGCTGGCGTTAAATGTATCTATGTGGCGGTGGGCCAGAAAGCATCGAGTATTGCTGGTGTGGTCCGCAAGTTGGAAGAGCACAATGCTATGGAGCACACCATCGTGGTGGCGGCGTCTGCGGCAAACTCGGCGGCTTTGCAGTATGTGGCGCCCTACGCCGGTTGTGCTATGGGTGAATATTTTCGTGATCGTGGTGAGGATGCCCTGATCGTTTACGATGATTTGACCAAGCAAGCCTGGGCCTATCGCCAGGTATCTTTGCTGCTGCGGCGCCCTCCCGGGCGCGAAGCCTACCCGGGCGACGTTTTTTATCTGCATTCCCGGTTGCTGGAGCGGGCGGCCCGGATTAATGCGGATGACGTGGAAGAGCGTACCCATGGTGAAGTCAAGGGCCGTACCGGCTCGTTGACGGCATTGCCAATCATTGAAACCCAGGCCGGGGACGTCTCCGCATTCGTACCCACCAACGTGATTTCAATTACCGACGGGCAGATTTTTCTGGAGTCAGACCTGTTCAATGCGGGTATCCGCCCTGCCATTAATGCAGGTCTGTCGGTATCACGTGTTGGTGGTGCTGCACAGACCGGGATTATCAAAAAACTCGGTGGTGGTATCCGACTGGCGTTGGCCCAATATCGTGAACTGGCAGCTTTTGCCCAGTTCGCCTCTGACCTCGATGAACTGACTCGAAATCAGCTGGAGCGCGGTCAACGGGTTACCGAACTGATGAAACAGAAACAATATTCGCCTATGTCAGTGGCGGAAATGGCCGTCTCGTTGTTTGCAGTCAATGAAGGTTATCTTGATGATGTGGACGTACAAAAAGTTGTAGCTTTTGAGGAGTCCATGCAAAGTTTTATGGTTGCAAGCTACTCATCGTTATTGGATGACATCAACGAGCATTGTAAATACACCGATGAAGTCGTGGCTAGTTTGGGTAAGGCACTGGATGATTTCAAAGCCAACGGTACTTGGTAACCGCGAACACGCATGGAGTTAGCTTATGGCTGGCGCAAAAGAGATACGCGGCAAGATCAGCAGCATCCAGAATACCCGCAAGATCACCAAGGCGATGGAGATGGTTGCGGCCAGCAAAATGCGTCGGGCTCAAGAGCAGATGAAGGCAACCCGTCCCTATGCGGAAAAAATGCGCGTTGTTATCCATCATATGGCCCGTGCTCATCCGGAATATCGGCATCCTTATGTCATGCACCGGGAACAGCCCAAACGGGCCGGTTTTATTGTTGTAACCTCGGATCGGGGGCTCTGCGGGGGGCTTAATACCAATCTGTTTCGTACCTTGCTTACGTCCATGCAGGAATGGGATAGTGATGGCAACGGGGTTGATATCAGTGTTTTTGGAAAAAAAGGGGTTCAATTTTTCAGCCATACTGGTGGAAATATGGTATCACAACTGCGCAACCTGGCTGACAAGCCGGAACTGGCAAATTTGATCGGCTCCATCAAGGTGATGCTAAGCGCCTATGACGAAGGCCGTATCGACCGATTGTTCGTGGTCAGTAATGAATTTGTCAATACCATGACCCAGCGCCCCAGGGTTGAGCAATTATTGCCAATCACGCCCGAGAAAAGTGAGACCCAGTTGGCACATCACTGGGACTATCTGTATGAACCGGATGCCCGGGATGTGGTTGACACCTTGATGACGCGGTATATCGAGTCATTGGTGTATCAATCGGTGGTAGAAAATATTGCCTGTGAACAAGCGGCGCGTATGGTCGCGATGAAATCCGCTTCCGATAATGCGGGTAATATTATTGATGAGCTGCAATTGGTCTATAACAAGGCACGGCAGGCAGCCATTACTCAGGAAATTTCAGAAATCGTCGGCGGTGCGGCGGCTGTATGAGCACAGTGTCGAAGCCGGTAGTGTTTAGAAGAGCCAGTAGTAGTTTATAAGAGGATTTGCAAACGATGAGCAGTGGAAATATCGTAGAGATCATTGGGGCCGTGGTGGATGTAAAATTTCCCCGTGGCGCTGTGCCCAAGGTGCATGACGCGCTGACGGTTGAAGAAGGCGGTTTGACCCTGGAGGTGCAGCAGCAGATCGGTGATGGTGTGGTTCGTACCATTGCCATGGGCTCGTCCGATGGCCTGAGGCGTGATCTTGCGGTGAGTAATACCGGGTCACCGATTTCTGTGCCTGTGGGTGCGGCCACGTTGGGCCGAATCATGAATGTGCTGGGCGAACCGGTGGATGAGAAGGGTGCGATCCCGACCGAAGAACGCTGGGCGATTCATCGGCAGGCGCCGACCTATGCCGAGCAGGCATCAACCCTGGATATTCTGGAAACCGGTATTAAGGTAATCGACCTGATTATCCCCTTTGCTAAAGGTGGTAAAGTGGGTCTGTTCGGTGGTGCCGGTGTCGGCAAGACCGTGACCCTGATGGAGTTGATCCGCAATATTGCTGCTGAGCATTCCGGATACTCCGTGTTCGCCGGTGTCGGTGAGCGGACTCGTGAAGGTAATGATTTCTACCATGAGATGACGGAAGGCGGTGTTATCGATAAGGTCTCGCTGGTCTACGGACAGATGAACGAGCCTCCGGGCAATCGACTGCGGGTGGCTTTAACGGGCCTGACCATGGCAGAGTACTTCCGCGAGGAAGGGCGGGATGTATTATTTTTTGTTGATAACATCTACCGCTACACGCTGGCCGGTACCGAGGTTTCTGCGTTGCTGGGCCGGATGCCGTCTGCGGTGGGTTATCAGCCGACACTGGCCGAGGAAATGGGGATCTTGCAGGAGCGTATTGCCTCTACCAAAACCGGCTCCATCACCTCGATTCAGGCCGTCTATGTTCCTGCTGATGACTTGACCGACCCCTCACCAGCGACCACATTTGCCCATTTGGATGCTACCTTGGTGTTGTCCCGACAGATCGCTGAGCTGGGAATCTACCCCGCCGTGGATCCACTTGACTCAACCAGTCGACAGCTGGATCCGTTGGTAGTGGGTCAGGAGCATTACGATACCGCCCGCGCGGTACAGGGCGTGCTGCAACGTTACAAGGAATTACGTGATATTATCGCCATCCTGGGGATGGATGAGCTGTCCGATGAAGACAAGGCCACTGTGGCCCGGGCCCGCAAGATTCAGCGCTTTCTGTCACAGCCATTTTTTGTTGCTGAAGCGTTCACCGGCCAGCCGGGTAAATACGTGACACTCAAAGAAACCATTCGGGGGTTTAATATGATCATCAGCGGTGAGCTTGATGAAATCCCTGAGCAGGCATTTTACATGGTTGGCGGTATTGATGAAGTGATCGAGAAGGCCAAAACCCTGGGTTGAGGATTGCTGATG
>DRJH01000401.1 GCA_011052285.1 Gammaproteobacteria bacterium | reverse complement strand
GGTCAGCAGCGCATTCTGCGGGCATTGCAGCTGGACTGGTTACCGGGAAAGACGCAGAAAACGATCATTGAATCGACAAAAGCACAAACAGTAGTGCCATAACGGGCATCAGAAACCTATAACATGCTGTTATTACTAATTATTTTCGGTGGTGCTGACAAAGATGGGCTAGCAGATCCAGCACAGATTCCAGCTCATTATGCAGACCACAAAAAATAGCGCAGATAAATACGTGTAACGAAAAAGGTTGGGTCGTACGTTCTG
The DNA here is from genome assembly GCA_011052285.1 of Gammaproteobacteria bacterium. Classification (GTDB taxonomy): domain Bacteria; phylum Pseudomonadota; class Gammaproteobacteria; order Arenicellales; family DRJH01; genus DRJH01. The sequence goes on along the minus strand of DRJH01000401.1, from coordinate 3,528 downwards.
CAAAAATACACCCTTTACAGATGATCGACCGCATCGTGTGATAACTGACCATGTCACATCCCGTCTTCGGAGTCCGCTATACCCCAGGCGATTAAACTACAATAGTACCGAGCGCAAGCCGTCCAGGACTTCGTTGGGTCGTTCACTGAGCAGGCTATGGCCGCAGTTCGACAGCACCAACTTGCGTGCATGGGGGATTTTTTCTGCAACAGCCAGACCATTACGAAGTGGGGTCATCACGTCACGTTGACCCAGGATTAACAGGGTCGGGCACGATATTCGGGCAGCATGCTCCATGCCTTCCTGGTAGTGATGGCAGGCTTGGAGGTCATGGTAAATTACCCCGTCGGCGGCACGTTCGAGTAACTGTTGCCCACCACCGAGGCGCCACATGCCCGGGTTGGGGTTGCGATCCAGGTGAGCGGCCTTACCGTGTCCCCAGAGATTGAGCATGGCAATTGCGTCGGGGTGGTTGCGACGAGCCGCATCGAGCAGTTCGTCACTGACTGGCATCGGCAGGCTGATAGCCAGCAGGGCCAGAGCCCGGCAGTGCTGAGGATGACGGGCGGAGAAATTGAGTGCGACCAAAGAGCCCATACTGTGGCCGGCGATCGCTGTTTCCTGTAGATCCAGTGCTTGCAGAACAGCAAGAATCCAGTCGGCCATGGTGCCAATACTGCTGAGCAGGGTACCGCTGGATTTACCATGTCCGGGCAGATCCACGGCCAGTACATTGTAGCCATGGCGCTCGAAATGACGTTTTGGTAGGGTCCAGACGGTATGATCCATACCGGCACCATGCACGAAAGTGATGGTCGCCCGCCGTGGATCCGGCCGAGGTTCCTGACTGTTGATAAAGACCTGTTGTCCTGCAACCTCGATCAGCATGTTTGGCCCTGAACTTTCTTGCGTACAGCCGATAGTGCGGCCTTCAGGTCGGCGATTAAGTCTGCACTGTCCTCGAGTCCGATCGAAAGCCGGATCAGGCCTTCGCTGATCCCGGCCGCTTGCAGGGCCTCCCCATCCATACGGTGATGGGTGGTACTGGCCGGATGAATGACCAGGCTTTTGGCATCGCCGATATTAGCCAGGTGTGAGAATAACTGCAGCCGCTCGATGAACTGTTGACCCGCGCTACGACCACCGTCGACCTCGAAGCTCAACACACCGCCACAACCCCGAGGCAGCAAGCGTTGTGCCAAAGTGTAGTCGGCATGACTGACTAACCCCGGATAATTGACCCAGTTTACCCTATCGTGTTGTTCCAGGAAGCTGGCGATCTGCAGGGTATTTTCGACATGCCGGGGCATCCGCAAATGCAGGGTTTCCACACCTTGCAGGATCAGAAAGGCATTCTGTGGGCTCATACAAGCACCAAAATCACGTGCACCTTCCTTGCGGGCGCGCATAATAAACGCTGCCGGGCCAAATTCTTCGGTGAACACCAGGTTATGAAAGCCGTCGTATGGTTCGGTCAGGGTCGCAAACTTGCCGGACCGTTCCCAGTCAAAAGCGCCGCTGTCCACCAACAGGCCACCGATAACCGTACCGTGGCCACTGAGAAACTTGGTCGCTGAATGGACGATGATGTCGGCTCCGTGGGTGAAGGCTTGCATCAAATAAGGGGTGGCAAACGTGGCATCAATCAACAAAGGTAGTCCTGCAGCATGGGCAACCTCGGCAATGCGTTCGATATCAAGCACTTCCAGCCCCGGGTTGCCCAGCACTTCACCGAGTAGAAGCCGGGTTTCAGGTCGAACAGCTGCAGCAAAATCATCAGGATCACGTGGATTAACAAAGCTTGTGGTAATCCCGAAGCGTGGCAATGTGTATTCCAACAAGTTGTGGGTGCCGCCGTACAGTGCCCGTGAAGCCACAATATGACTACCGGCCCCCATTAATGTAGTCAGGGCCAGGTGCATGGCCGCCTGGCCGCTGGCTGTGGCAATGGCACCGACTCCACCTTCCAGCGCGGCGATACGCTCTTCAAGTACCGCAACCGTGGGGTTGCTGATCCGGGAATAGACATGACCGGCGCGCTCGATGTTGAACAGCGAAGCAGCATGATCGGTGTCTTCGAATACATACGACGCGGTCTGATAGATCGGCGTTGCCCTGGCCCCGGTTACCGGATCAGGCTGCTGGCCGGCATGCAGGCTCAAGGTATTGAAACCATAGGTTGTCGGGGCGCTCATGGTGCTTTCCTCAATGCAGTCCTCACTCACCGGTCGCAGGGTCTGTCGGTTACTGATTATTCGTCAGTCAGGGATAATTTGCGTTCCACAGGCGTTTTACCGGGCTGTGACCATTCTGCCATGGAACCGTCATAGAGCCTGGCCTGTGAGTTTCCAAGTAGTGCATAGTCGACAAACCAGGCCAATGCAGCTCGATGGCCGGTATGGCAAAAGAAAATAACCTTGCCCTGGTCGGCTGCGCCGCGTTGCCGAAATAGTTCGCGACTGGCTTTGGGGCTGCGAAACCAGGTACTGCCGTCACGGGTCAGCCAGTCAAATGGTAAGTTGACTGCACCGGGAATGGTTCCTGGCCGATCCTTGGGGCCGCCACGATAAATTCCCAGGTATTCGCCGGGACTACGGGCATCCACCAAGGCAGTCTGTTGCTTGATCGCCGTTTGTACATCGGATTCAAGTGCCAGCCAGTCTGTCCGTAGCTGCGCCTGAAAGCTCGATTTTTTCGGGATCTGTGTGCCGTTGGCTAACGGTAGACTGCGGTCATTGCGAAACAGGTTCATGCCACCATTGAGGATGGCCACTTCATCAATACCTGCTGTTTTCAGGGTCCAGAAGATTCGAGCGGCACTGGCGAGTTGACCGGCGCCACCGAAGGCCGGCACCACGACAATCTGGCTGTTTTTCGTGATACCCAAACCTCCAATCAATTGGCTCAGTTGCGTAGCCGGTGGCAGCATGCCTGGAATACCATTGGCATTTCTAATCCGCCATTGCGCATAAGGGGTATTGACCGCACCACGAATGTGGGCACGCTTGAAAGCATCCGCAGGCTGGGTATCAAGAATAACCAGCGCTGGATTATGGCTTTCCAAGGCTGATTTTAGCCAGACTGCGTCGACTAGCGCCGGTATGGCTGCCATGGCACGGCTGGAGAGCAGAATCATTAGCAGGAAATAGAATCTTCGAAGTTGCATAAGCGTTACCTGGTCGTAAAACGGCTGTTTAGGAAGAGGGGATTGTACACGGGCTGAGCGGTGTAACGTCCTGGTTTTCCCCCTGACCTGCGACTCCCACTAAAGTCCAATAGCCTTCGACCCAATAGTCTTCGAAATGAGGCAATCATCACAAAATTCACGGCTAGCGAGAGCTGCCGACTTGTCGCGGATGGCCTATAATCCCTGCGCAGTAACAACGATTGATCTAGGAGGCTGTCCGAGAATAGAGAACCTACTGCGGATAAGCGGGCTTTGGCCCGATTACTCCTATGATTTTCGTTAAATACAACAAGTATTCGCCTCAAATCATAGAAAAATCGACCTCAAATCCACTTTCCCTC
>DRJH01000400.1 GCA_011052285.1 Gammaproteobacteria bacterium | reverse complement strand
TGCTGCTGTTTGTACCAATACCGGTACCACCACCGAGCTGAATGTGGCCGATTTTTTCCGTGCCAACAAAATGGATTACAAGGTTGTGGCCTTCGAAAAATCTGACGAAGTTGTGGCCGCCTATGATGCCGGGCGCTGCGATGTTTATACTACCGATCAGTCCGGCTTGTATGCTCAGCGCACTAAACTCAAAGACCCCAGCAAAAACATCATACTGCCTGAGATCATCTCCAAGGAGCCGCTGGGTCCGGTTGTCCGCCAGGGTGATGACCAGTGGTTCAATCTGGTTAAGTGGAGCCTCAATTGCATGCTTGATGCAGAAGAACAAGGCATTAATTCCAAAAATGTGGAAAGCATGAAAAAAGGCAATAATCCAGCCAATCGTCGCTTGGTCGGTGTCGAGGGAGATTTTGGCAAAAACATGGGCGTGGATAATTCCTGGTGTGCCAATATCATTACCCAGGTGGGTAACTACGGCGAAGTCTTTGCTCGTAATTTGAGCATTCCACCACTGAACATAAAGCGTGGTAAAAATGCTTTGTGGAACCATGGTGGCATTCAGTATGCACCGCCGATTCGCTAAGACAATATAAGATCAATCAGGATCCAATCGATTGGTTGTCATAACCTGCCCGACCCAGGTCGGGCAGGTTTTATGTAGCCACCTGACGTTAACAAGCAGCACCATCTCATAATAATTTCCCAGGAGGAGCAGAGTGTGAATACAGACAGCACACCACTGCCCAAGGTACCGAAAAAATCGGTCTGGAATAACCCGAAATTCCGTTCTCTGTTTTTTCAAGCCATCGTATTGGCAGCCACCGTAGCATTTGGCATATCCATTTTTCATAATACCAGCGTCAACCTGGAAACACGTGGCATTGCCACTGGATTCGACTTTCTCAGCACAACCGCCGGCTTTGGCATCATTCAGCATTTTATCCCCTACACGGAAGAATCTACCTACGGCGCAACTTTTCTGGTTGGTCTGATTAATACCATTGTTGTCTCTGCCCTGGGCATAATTCTGGCAACCATTCTGGGTGTCATCGTCGGTATCGCACGACTCTCTAAGAATTGGCTGATCGCTAAATTGGCCGCTGTTTATATCGAGATTTTCCGTAATATCCCGCTGCTGCTACAGATCTTTTTTTGGTATTTTGTAGTCTTGCGTAATCTTCCCTCACCGCGTCAAAGTGTTACCTTTGTAGGTGGCTTTTTTCTCAATAACCGGGGTATCTATTCTCCATCCCCTGTTACACATGACGGTTTTTCCTATATTGTCTGGGCTGTGATTCTGGCATTTGTACTGATTTTCTTTATAAAGCGATGGGCTGACAAGCGTCAGGAGGCGACCGGACAGCAGTTCCATACCTTCTACGTCAGCTTGGTCATTTTAGTCATTCTTCCCCTGTTGGCAGCTGTTGCAACCGGCTTTCCGTTAACCTGGGATAAGCCTGCGCTGAGTGGTTTTAATTTCAAGGGTGGCATGGTGATTATTCCCGAGTTTGCTGCTTTATTGCTGTCACTGGTCATCTATACCGCTTCCTTCATGGCTGAAACGGTACGAGCCGGTATCGAATCGGTGGCACACGGACAGACTGAGGCGGCGTATGCATTGGGTTTGAGGCCGAATTCCACCTTGCGGCTGGTTATTTTGCCCCAGGCTCTGCGTGTCATCATCCCACCGATGACCAGTGAATTTCTCAACCTGACCAAAAACTCTTCGTTAGCTACTGCGATCGCTTACCCCGATCTGGTGGCAGTTTTTGCCGGTACCACTTTGAACCAGACCGGCCAGGCCATCGAAATTATTGCCATGACAATGGCGGTCTATCTCAGTATCAGCCTGCTGATTTCTGCAGTCATGAACTGGTATAACGCCAGCGTGGCCCTGGTGGAGCGATAATAAATGAATACGAAAAGCTATGCCATTGGCCAGATTCCCGATATGGTGCCACCGATCGCGTCGGTAGGATTCATCGGCTGGTTTAGAAAGAACCTGTTCAGTAGCTGGGTCAATAGTGTACTGACCTTGTTCTCCCTATGGTTACTGTATCTTACCATCCCACCGATGATTGACTGGATGCTGGTCAACGCCAATTTTTCCGGCACAACCAAACAGGATTGCACCAACACGGGCGCCTGTTGGCCCTTTGTTAGTTCTCATATTGATCAGTTTTTCTATGGCTTTTACCCACAAGCCGAGCGCTGGCGTGTGGATATCACCATTCTGCTACTGATTGGTTTGATGATTCCACTGTTTATCAAAAAGTTCCCGTACAAAGGTATTACGGCTGCAGTGGCCCTCTTTATTTATCCGGTGGTTGCTTTTTTTCTGCTGGTGGGTGGTTCTTTCGGTCTACCCGTGGTGGAAACCAGTCTATGGGGTGGTTTTTCTCTGACCCTGGTGATTTCCGTGGTGGGTATTGTGACTTCGCTACCGATCGGTATCGTCCTGGCACTGGGGCGCCGCTCCAATATGCCCACCATACGTTCAATCTGTACCGTTTTCATTGAGCTCTGGCGTGGTGTGCCGCTGATTACCGTACTGTTTATGTCCTCGGTAATGCTGCCGTTATTCTTACCGGAAGGGGTTAACTTCGATAAATTACTGCGGGCGTTGATCGGAGTATCCCTGTTTGCTGCCGCCTATATGGCAGAAGTTGTTCGGGGAGGACTGCAGGCGATTCCTAAAGGCCAGTTTGAGGGTGCTATGTCGCTGGGCCTGAGTTATTGGAAGACCATGTCGTTTATTATTCTGCCACAAGCCTTGAAATACGTTATCCCCAGCATTGTCAGTACCTTTATCGGCCTGTTCAAGGACACGACACTGGTGCTGATTATCGGTTTATTTGACTTTCTCGGTATCGTGCAGACGGCTTCCACCGACCCTAAATGGTTGGGCATGGCGGTTGAAGGCTATGTGTTTACAGCACTTGTGTATGGGGTATTTTGTTTTGCCATGTCGCAGTACAGTCAGGCCATCGAACGCAAACTTGATACCGGTCATAAAAAGAGATAATCACAGCCTACGGGTAGAGCAATCGCTAAGGTTTTCTAAAGGAGTTCACCATGACAGAGCAAGCAGCTGCTGAAAAAGGTCTCGCCGTATCCGATGAGGTCATGATTGATATCAGAAATATGCACAAATGGTACGGCCAGTTTCACGTACTCAAAGATATTAATATAACCGTCAAGAAAGGTGAGCGTATTGTGGTTTGTGGCCCTTCCGGCTCCGGAAAATCAACCATGATCCGCTGCATCAACCGCCTCGAGGAGCACCAGAAAGGCCAAATTATCGTACAGGGTGTGGAATTAACCAGTGATCTGAAGCAGATAGAGGCTATCCGCCGGGAAGTGGGTATGGTATTCCAGCACTTTAATCTGTTCCCGCATCTGACCGTGCTGGAAAACTGTGCATTGGCCCCGATCTGGGTTCGCAAGATGCCTCGAGCCGAGGCGGAAGAGATTGGTATGAAATACCTGGAGCGGGTCAAAATCCCTGAACAGGCAAAGAAATACCCAGGTCAATTGTCAGGTGGTCAGCAGCAGCGTGTAGCTATCGCCCGCAGTTTGTGCATGAGTCCCAATGTGATGCTATTCGATGAACCGACTTCGGCATTGGACCCGGAAATGATTAAGGAGGTGCTCGATACCATGATCGAGCTAGCCGAAGAAGGTATGACCATGATCGTAGTCACCCATGAAATGGGATTTGCCAAGACCGTGGCCAATCGGGTAATTTTTATGGATGAAGGACAGATTATCGAGGAGGAAGAGCCGGAAACTTTCTTCGAACACCCCAAGAATGACCGTACAAAGTTATTCTTGAGCCAAATCCTGGCTCATTGAACCGGTCTTTTATTCTCCTGCAAGGTCGGTTTTCCGGCCTTATTTTTTGCTTGCGAAGTTGCTATGAGCCTGTCCGAGAATAAAGAACCTACTGCACAAAAATGCACTTAGGTCCGATTTCCTGCTAGGTCGTTAAATACCCTGATCGGTTGCAAAAACCAATGGGTCTTCGCCTCACCATGAAATGTTTTCTCAACACAGCATCCCCCCACTACGACCGCCATGGATGGTAGAAGAACCGGCTGTTAGTTCATCCGCTTACCATCCAGCCTCGAATATACTAACGCGCTCCTTGCTGTGATTTCTGCGGTGTCTAAGGCAACACCAAAAATGCCATCAAATTTACCCTTTGCCCACAAGTATCGGCCACAAGTATCGGCAAGTAGCGGGTATTTGGGTCGTGAACGAGAATTCGAGATTTCATGAAAAAACACCTGTTGTTCATTTTTTCTTCCATTGGTCACGCCTATATCCACATGTTCACGGCCTTTTACTTCGTGATCGTACTTTCGCTGGAGCAAGAATGGCAGCTGCCCTATCATGAGCTGATCAAATTATGGACCCCCGGTGCCTTGCTGGTCGGGTTGGGAGCCTTGCCGGCGGGCTGGTTAAGCGATCACTGGAGTCGTACGGGGATGCTGGTCATTTTTTTTCTGGGTATGGGTTTGTCGGCGGTGGCAGCCGCATTTGCACCTGATCCCATGACCCTGGTACTGGCATTGGCGGGGATCGGCCTGTTTGCTGCCATTTATCACCCGGTAGGTATTCCACTGGTGATCAGTACCAGTGCCAAAAGCCCGGGAAAAGCACTGGCCATTAACGGAGTATTTGGTAGTTTAGGGGCAGCACTGGCTGGTTTGATTTCAGGATATCTGCTGGATCTTGGCGGACGGCAGCTGGCTTTTCTGTTGCCTGGGTTACTGGCCGTTGTGACCGGGTTGGTGATGCTGTTCAGTATCGGCACCGGACCGTTCAAGGCCAAGCCGAAGGTACAGAAATCTACGACCACAGCTGCGGCCAGGCGGAGTTGGTTGTGGTCATTTGTAACACTGTTATTTTGTATGTTTCTCGGTGGTCTGATTTACCATTCCACCCAAGGGGTCCTGCCCAAAGTATTTTCAGTACGGTTGGGCGGAAAGAATGGGATTGACGTCAGTACTGTGGGCAACTATGTAGCACTGGTGTATGTGATTGCGGCAGCGTTCCAGTTTGTGGGCGGTATACTCGCCGACCGGTTCATTTTACGAAATGTTTATCGGGCTTCATATCTGCTGCAGATTCCCCTGCTACTGTTGGCCGCTAACTCCCAGGGTTTTATGCTGGTGATCGTGGCCTGTGTTATGGTCTCGGTCGCGATTGCGGCTTTGCCTGCGGAAAATATTATGTTGTCAAAATTAGCCCCTGACCAGCATCATGGTGTGGCCTTTGCGGCCAAGTTTGTACTTTCTTTTGGAGTTGCCCCCATCGCTGTGTTGATGATTTCCCAGGTAAATGCCTTGACCGGTGGATTTGTCTGGGTATTCTGGATGCTGGCTGCAGCTGCGATGTTGGTCCTGTTGGCTGCGGGTCGTCTACCAGCAACACAGAAATAGTGCAGCCATTTCCTTTGCTTCGTTCTGCATTGTGCGTGCAAGTTGTGGTGGTCTATGAACTAACTGCGTAGTTCCTTTCGATTCCGGAACTGTTCCAGAACCTCGGGGTTGGCCAGGGCTTCACGGTTTTTTACAGGTTCGTCGTGGATGATGTTGCGTACCGCGAGCTCGACAATTTTGCCGCTTTTGGTACGTGGAATGTCGGTGACCTGCAGAATAATTGCGGGTACATGGCGGGGCGTGGTGTTGCTACGGATAGTAGCCCGAATTCTGGCCTGTAAGTCATCATCAAGCTGCAGATTCTCCCGCAAACGCACAAACAGTACGACACGCACGTCACCTTGCCATCGCTGACCAACGACCAGGCTTTCTACAATCTCCTCCATTCGTTCGGCCTGGCGGTAGATTTCCGCAGTACCTATGCGCACGCCACCGGGATTGAGGACCGCATCAGAACGACCATAAATCATCATGCCACCGTGTTCGGTTATTGTGACATAATCGCCATGGCACCAGATGCCCGGGTATTTTTCAAAATAAGCCGCATGATACTTGCTGTGATCTGGATCATTCCAGAAACCAATGGGCATGGAGGGAAAAGGTCGGCAACATACCAGATCACCCTTGGTGCCAGTGGGTAGAGATTGGCCTTGTTCATCAAAGACTTTAACGTCCATGCCCAGCCCTAAACATTGCAACTCTCCCTTACGTACGGGCAGGATGTCTGAGCCCAGGGCAAAGCAGGAAATCAGGTCGGTACCTCCGGAGATGGAAGACAGGCACAGTTCTTTTTTGATTTCCCTATATACGTAGTCGAAGGCTTCCGGTACCAGGGGTGATCCGGTAGAAAGCAGGGTGCGCAGTGTGTTCAGATCGTGGGTTTGTGCTGGGTGATAGGCACTTTTTTGCAGAGCATCAAGGTACTTTGCCGAGGTGCCGAAAATATTCATCCCGGACTGTTCCGCATAGTCGAACAGCACGTTACCATCTGGATAAAAAGGTGAACCATCGTAGAGTAGCAAGCTTGCCCCACTGGCCAGACTGGAAACTAACCAGTTCCACATCATCCAGCCACAGGTCGTGAAATAAAAGAGTTTCTCACCGGGCCGCAGGCCAACGTGGAGTTGATGCTCCTTAACATGCTGTAGCAAGGTGCCGCCGACACTGTGTACGATACATTTTGGTACGCCTGTGGTACCAGAGGAAAAGAGAATATATAAGGGGTGATTAAATGGGGTGGCAACGAAATCGATTGCTGACGCAGCAAGGTCGCCTATCAAGTCTTCCAGGCAAACCGCAGCAGTGGTACGTGACGAGGTCTTTCCCCCGGTCTTTAGGGGTAGAAAAATCACTTTTTCCAAGGTGGGTAATGCTGCGGCAATGGCAGTCACTTTATTTACACAGTCATGCCATTTGCCGTTGTAAAAGTAACCATCCACCGCAAACAGAATTTTTGGCTTGATTTGACCGAAGCGGTCGAGAACCCCTCTGACGCCGAAATCCGGAGAACAGGAAGACCAGATGCCACCGAGTGCGGTTACCGCCAGCATGGCGACCAGGGTATCGGGGGCATTGGCTACGAATGCTGCAGCAACATCACCCTTGTGAAAGCCGTTGTCCGCCAGAGCGCGGGTCAGTCGGGCAACGCGTGAATAGAGTTCATCGTAGCTCCAGCGTTGCTGCAGACGATCTTCACTACGAAATTCCAAGGCGGTTGCGTCGCCGCGCTGGCGCAACAGATTACCTGCAAAATTCAATTGGGCATCGGGGAACCACCGGGCACCGGGCATTTTTCGCCGGTCTTTGTCGGCCAGGGTGACCGTCCCTGGTTCGCCGATAATACCCGTGAAATCCCAGACCATACGCCAGAATTGTGCGGGTTCTTGTACTGACCAATGGTGCAAGCTGGCGTAATCTGTAAATAACCGGCCAGTTCTTTCGGTGGCAAGGTGCATAAAACGCGTCAGATTGGCCGTTGCCACGCTATCCACGCCAGGCTGCCAGAGAATTTCACCCATTTTCCTCGTCCTCAGCCAAGTACCCAGACATATCAGGTTGGTTACTTCGCAGTAGATACGGTGTGGTTGTTTCCGCCTTGGTGGTAATGGAAGCAACAGTATTAGTTCACAATCGACTATCTTTTAGCCGGGATTACTTCGGTGGCAGAAAAATTTACAGCCAACCGTTCGATAGCATTATACTATTTGCAGCGATTCTACGGAGAAAGCGGATGCCTTTATCGAGAAATGAACAGAGTCAGGAATTAATAAGTCGCTTGGTCACAGAGTGTGCCGAACAATTTCCTGAGCAAAGTGACAAAGGACTGGATCAGTTCATTCGACTCTATTATCAGCGCGTCGGCTATGAAGACCTGGTGCGGTTGACGACTGAAAACCTCAAGGGAGCTGTACTCAGTCATTGGCAGCTGATACAGCAGCGCACAGTGGGCGAAACTTGTGTTCGTACCTATAATCCACAATTCGAAAAACATGCATGGCAATCAACCCACACGGTGCTGGAAATTGTCACCGACGATCTGCCGTTTCTGATTGATTCCGTATCCATGGTACTTAATCGCCATGGCTTAACCATTCACCTGACCATTCATCCGGTATTACAGGTAATAAGGACTAAGAAGGGCCGTTTACAAAAATCCCTTACCGAAGCAGAACAGGGCAGTAGCAGCGAATCGATCATGCATTTCGAGGTTGACCGCCAGACCGACGCGAAGGTTCTGGAAAGATTGGAACAGGATGTGTTGGACGTGGTTAGGGATGTCAGGAAGGCCAGCCAGGATTGGCAGGCGATGCGCCAGCAGCTGCTGGTAATTACTCATGATCTCGATTCGGTCAATTCTCCAGTTAGCAAGGCCGATCGGGAAGAATGCGAGGCCTTTCTGCAATGGATTGAAGCCGATCATTTCACCCTGCTGGGTTATTGCCAACACCTGGTTAGTGGCCATGATAAGGGTCACTACAGTTATGAATACAAGCCCGACAGTGGCCTCGGAATTCTGCGCGGTGAGCAGGAGGGTACGCCACTGGCTGGTATTTTACCCACGCATTCTGCAGCCTATCAAAGAGATACCGCGCCTTTGATTGTAACCAAGGCAGATGCCTTGTCGACAATTCATCGGCCAGCCTATATGGATTTTATCAGCATCAAATTTTTTAATGACAAGAAGCAGGTCCTGGGGGAACACTGCTTTCTCGGTCTGTTTTCCTCCGCCGCCTACAACCGGGCCACCCGTGATATTCCTTTGCTCAGACACAAAGTTGAGCGAGTGATCAAAAACTGTGGCTTGCTCCCCAATAGTCACGACAGCAAGGCGCTACAGAATATTATTGAAGTATTTCCACGAGACGATCTTTTTCAGATTGCCGACGGACCCTTGCTCGATATCGTTATGGGTATATTGGACTTACAGGAGCGGCAGCGAATTCGGGTTTTTATTAATCACGACCGCTTCGGGCGCTTTTATTCCTGCCTGGTCTATGTGCCGCGTGAGCGTTATAACCGTGAACTCCGGCTCAAGGTTCAGGCTGTTTTAATGGATACACTACGCGGCCAATCTGTGGAATTTGATGCTCATTTCAGTGAGTCCGTTTTGGCTTGTGTACACTATATCGTTCGTGCCACCACCGGCACCGAGCCCAAACTTGAACCACTGGAAATCGAAAAGCGGGTGGTTGAGGCTGCCTACACCTGGGGTGACCAGCTCCAGGATGCCTTGATCGAGATGTATGGCGAGGAAAGAGGAAATTATTACATCAGTATCTACGGCAATGCGTTTCGTGGTGATTATCGCGAAGATTATTCAGCCCGTACCGCAGGTTTTGATATCGAGCTGATGGAGAAGGTCTATGCGGATGGTCAGCTGGGAATCCATTTCTACCGTCCTGTATTGGAATCGGGAGAGCAGTACCGACTCAAGCTGTATGCGGTGGGGCAACCCATTGCCTTGACCAATATTCTGCCGGTGATTGAAAATATGGGTTTGAAGGTCATGGGTGAGCGACCGCACAAGATCAAGGCAACGGATCGTCAACGTCTGTGGATTCATGATTTCACCATGACCACGACATTCCCCGACATGCTTGATTTTGACCAGATCGAAGGACTCCTTCAAGATGCCTTGGCTCATATCTGGAATGGCACAGCTGAAAATGACGGCTTCAACCAGTTGGTGCTGGGTGCCGGGCTGAGCTGGCGGGAAACAGCAATTTTCCGCACCTATGCCGAATATCTGCGACAGATCCGCAGTAATTTTTCCATAGTCTATATGGCCCAGACACTGGTCAGAAATCCGCACATGGTACGCCAGTTGATCGCTCTGTTTCACTTACGCTTTGATCCATCCAGGCCAGGCAAAGAGTCCCGGAGTCCAGAACAGGTACTCGAGACGATACAACGCCTGCTCGATGAGGTCGCCAACCTGGATGAAGACCGGATTTTGCGTCGCTTTCTCAATTTAATCCAATCTACAACCCGGACCAGCTTTTATCTACAGAGTGCAGCGGGTGAGTACCGGCCCTATTTGTCGATGAAACTGGATCCGACCCAAATCGTGAATATGCCGGAACCACGCCCACAATTTGAGATCATGGTCTCTTCACCTCGTTTCGCCGCAGTGCATCTGCGTGGTGGACCGGTGGCTCGTGGTGGTATCCGCTGGTCGGATCGACCGGAAGATTTCCGTACGGAAATCCTTGGTCTGGCCAAGGCGCAACGGGTGAAAAATGCCGTTATCGTTCCTGTTGGTTCCAAAGGGGGTTTTGTACCCAAACAACTGCCTGTAGGGGGTGATCGTGAGACGTTGATGCAGGAAGTGATTTACTGTTACAAAAACTTCATGCGCGGCATGCTGGATCTGACCGACAATCTCAAGGCGGGCAAAGTCATTCCCCCCAAAACCCTGGTTCGCCATGATGGGGATGATCCCTATTTTGTGGTGGCTGCTGATAAAGGAACTGCCACCTTTTCCGATATTGCCAACGGTGTTGCCGATGAGTATGGCTATTGGCTCAGTGATGCTTTTGCCTCTGGTGGTTCGGTCGGCTATGACCATAAAAAAATGGGTATTACGGCACGCGGTGCCTGGGAATCGGTAAAGCGCCATTTTCGTGAGCTTGGGACTAATATCCAAACCACAGATTTTACTGTCGTGGGTATCGGCGATATGTCCGGCGATGTGTTCGGCAACGGTATGCTATTGTCCCAGCACATCAAATTGCTGGGTGCCTTTAATCACCTGCATATTTTTTTCGACCCTAAGCCGAACCCGAAGACCAGTTTTGCTGAGCGTGAACGTTTATTTGCTCTGCCGCGCTCAGGCTGGAGTGATTACAACAGCAAGCTAATATCCAAAGGTGGTGGTGTTTATGCGCGCAGTGCTAAATTCATTGATCTGTCACCAGAGGCCAGAGAGGTACTACAGATTTCTGAGGAGCGGCTGACGCCCACCGAACTGATCCATACCATGTTAATGGCGCCGGTAGATCTGCTTTGGAACGGTGGTATTGGTACCTATATCAAATCGGCTCAGGAAAGCCATGCCCAGGCCAGTGATCGAGCCAATGATGGCTTGCGTGTTGATGGGGGAGAGCTGCGCTGCAAGGTGCTTGGAGAGGGTGGTAATCTTGGGGTAACCCAGCTTGGTCGAATCGAGTATGCGATGGCCGGCGGTTTATGTTATACCGACTCTATTGACAATTCGGCAGGGGTGGATTGCTCGGATCACGAGGTGAATATTAAGATCCTGCTCAACCAGGTGGTCGCCAACGGCGATATGACCCTCAAGCAGCGCAATGAAACGCTCGAAGAGATGACCGATGACGTGGCACGGTTGGTACTGCGCGATAACTACGAACAAACCCAATCTATTTCTATCATTGCGGCTCAATCCGCAGTGATGCTTGACGAGCACCAACGTTATCTGACGTATCTTGAGCGCAAAGGGTTGCTGGATCGACAAATCGAGTCGATGCCGGGGGACAAAGAGTTGTATCATCGTAGGGCACAAAACCACGGGTTGACACTGCCGGAATTGTCGATCCTTTGTTCCTATAGCAAAATGACCGGTTTTGATGAGCTACTACAGTCTGATTTCACCGAGGATTCGGGGTTATTCACAGAGCTGGTGGAGTATTTCCCACCTTTGTTGCGCAAGAAATATGTGAAACAAATGCCTTCACATCGGCTGCACAGGGAGATTATCGCAACACGAGTTGTCAACAGTATGGTCAATAGCATGGGGCCGAGTTTTGTTTTCCGGGTACATGAATTGACGGGTAGTGATACAGCGGATATCGCTCGTGCCTATATGGTGTCTCGGGAGATTGTGGGCCTTAAAGCAGTAACCCGGGAACTGGAGACTCTGGATAATAAAATACCCACCACTACACAGTATCAGTTATTCGCTATGTTAAACGGGTTGGTAGAGCGTTGCAGCCTCTGGTTGCTACAGAATCGGCGTGGCAATCTGGATATCAAGGAGACCATTGCCACTTTTCGGCCTGGTATACAATCCTTGTGGAAGGCGATGCCAAAGCCATTATCCAGCCAACATAAAAGCCTGCATAAGCAGCGGGTTAGTAAATTCACCCATGCCGGGGTCGACAAGCTACTGGCGGAGAAAATTGCTGCCGTTATTCCCATGTCACAAGCCATGGATATCGTCGAAGTTACCGCATTAACCGAGGCGGATCCACTGGTTGTAGCCAGTGTTTACTATTACCTGGGGGCTCATTTTGATCTGTTATGGGTGCGCGACAGAATCGCCCAGTTACCGGACGATAGTTATTGGCATTTGCTGGCCCGCAATGCATTGCGCCATAGCCTCAATTTACAACAGCGACAACTGGCATGTGAGGTGTTGAATTTCCGGCCTGGTAAAACCACCCGCCAGACGGTCGATAACTGGATTACTTCTGTACCCACAGCGCATCAACGATTTCGGCAATTGATGAAGGCCCTACACTCCGGTACGGCCGTGGATTTTGCCATGCTGTCTGTGGCCCTGAATGAACTGAACATCCTGGTTGGTAGTTCATCAACGGTACCATCCTGACGAAAAAAAAGCCCGCCAAAGGCGGGCTGAAGAATCGAAGGAGATTTGCAGCTACTGCTGCTGTTGCTTCTTCCAGGCGCGGTAGGTTTGCCATTCCTGCCATTGCTTGAAATCGATGTCAGCCTGGGAGCCGGCCTTACGTTGCTGCCATTCTTTAAAGGCCTTGAACTCTTTCAGTTGCGAGGGGGGAATTGCGGAGGCTACATCCTTTTTTTGTCCCGAACGTTGCAGCAGATCATAGCCGTCATTGGTGTTCGAGAACAAACCTGGGCCAGCGGGTATTTCATCGACGCGCCGATACTCAAAACTGCGGCCGGTACTGCAGCCAGCGACAGCAATCAGCAGAGGTACCAGCAGCCAGGTTTTTGGAAGTGGTTTCACAATTTTTCCCTCCGTGAGTCACGCATTACATGAATTTTACGCGGGCGCCGAACAATGCGGCAGTGACGTCTTCGACCGGCAAACCACCGGTCCGATCCAGACTAAAGACCCGTACTGCGCCATAGAGCTGCACGCCCTTATAGAGATTGTAGACATAAGCTGCGGTCCAGGCACTGGCGGTATCACCCAGCACGGCCAGGTCACTGGTTTCACCGTAATCCACCGAGACCGCATGCTTGCCGGTTTTATAACCTACTTTGACGTAATAATTATCGGCAGTGGGTCCGGTGTCAGGATCCCGGCTACCACCGGATAGGGTCAGGTTGAAGCCTGAATTATGTAGAAAGGAAGTTGTTTTTTGTTTTTGTAGCATATTTAATGAAAAATAATTTGAGAATTTAAATATATATTACAATGATTTATTGAGGTTTTATTGCTAAGGGACAGCTTATAGCAGCCATGAGTTCATATTTTAATGCCGTGTGATCATTGATTCGAACTGGTATATCCTGAGCATTCAGGCTATCGGCTTATGGATCCCATCATTAATATAGGTTTATTTGGACAATTATTTGCAAATTCATTCAAATTATTCGAACAATATTTCACAATTAATTCACTAAGAGACTGTCCGGGAATAGAAGCCGAGCGGTTTGTTGCTGCTAAACCAGCACTTTCGCTCCCTGATCCCGGACAGCCTGCTACCCCAGCCAGGGCGAGTTGAGAGCAGCCCTGCAAATCCGCAAGGTCTCTATTGGTTTTCAGAAATATGTATCCACGACGGTAACTTGTAGAGCTTTCAAGCTTCTTGCGCCTGTAGTAAGTCCAGAAGTAACCCAGGTATTTTCTTTGCCGACTTACCACCCCGTAGTTGCCGAAAATTCCGGATTAACTGTCGTCTTTGTGACTGGGATAGGGCACCAACCTGAAAGGGCTGGCTAATTTGGCTGATAGTCAGTGGGTCGCGGATGGCATGATTGCGGTGGCTGACGAACTGGTGGTGGGTCAGAGCACGGCCGAGGATGACGAAACCGAAGTTGTCAGCGCTCACGGGTCCCAGTCGAAAAAGTGGTTCACCCCGTGGGTCACGCTGTGGGGTTATCTCCAGGCCATGGCGATGCAGGAGCAAGCCACTTACCGCACCGGCCACAGCCCCGACTCCGGTCCACAGTAGCATGGATGCACCACCCAATGCGGCATCGAGACCGGCTCCGGCAATACTTCCGGCCCCGGCACTGGCGGTGGCCAGTTGTCCTCGGGTCAGGCCAAAGCGCAGCCAGACCTGCTCACTGAAAAGATCGTCATTGAGTAGACTGAGTTCTGACTCGTGACGCGACAAACCCGGGTGTTCGTATAAATTCTCAATAAATTGCCGTCCTTCCTGTTCCAGCTGATGCAGTCGGTTACGAAAACGTAGCTGTAAAGCCTCCTTTACAAAGGTTTCATCAGTGTCCTCATCGATCACTTGTTCCAGCCGCAATGAGAGCATTGCAGCCAACTGGCCGGTGATGGCTGCGGCACTTTGCTGTAGTCGCTGCTGGCGCTGTTGTTGTAAATATGAAATTGCCAGCTGCAAGGGCTGGCGCCACGATTCTTCGAGTTCAGCAAAGGCTCGCAACAAATCCAGGTGCTGCTGTAGTGGTGCTTCGTGGGCATTGAAACTTCGGACAATACGAAAATACTGACTCAGAGCATCTTTCCACTGGCTGCTGTAATCACCGGCTCCGGTACTGTTAATCAGAGCCATACTGGGTTGGCCTGACCAGCGAAGAATTTCCATTTCGGCTTCGTATTCAGTACCGTAAGGTCTGGAGCCATCAACCACGTAGAGGATGCCGGCACCTGCGACAATGGGTGTCAGCAGGGCACATTCATCACGAAATGACTGGCTATCACGGTATTTCTCCAGGAACTGACGCAATATTCCTGGTCGTTCGGCAGCACTACCAGCGTGTTGCTGTAGCCAGTCCAGAACGTAGCGAGCTTGCTGGAATCCTGGTGTGTCATAGAGCTCGTACAGGGTTTCACCATCCACTTGCATGGGAAAACAACGTGTGGTGACCGTGGTGCCGGGTATCGGGCTGACCTGTATGGAATTATCCCTGGCCAGAGTGGCAACAATACTGCTCTTGCCCTTATTGGGATGGCCGACGACGGCAAAACGGGGCGGTTTCATGGTATCTGGCCGATCACAAACTGGCAATACATCGACCGGTCATGTAACTTGCCGAGCACCTGCTCCCAGATTTGTCTGTCCTGCCGACTGTTACTGTCTGGCAGTCCAATCAGTGTGACCAGCAATGGCATTTGCCTGCCAACCGTTTCACGTAACTGCAGTAGAAAGTGCCGGTGTTCCTGCAAGGGTGGTTCCCAGGCCTTGACGCGTAGCCAGATAAGATCACTGGCCAGTGCAAGGATTTTGCTGGGAATTTGCTGCTCCTGAGTCGGTGTGACCTGACCTCCTGCAGCAAATTCACCAACAATGGCCAAGTTGCGCTGTTGTCGAAATTGCTCCAGGGATTTCGCTGCGAATTTATCGGCAGCCGACCAGTTGATGAGGATGGCCTGGTGGCAGGAATCAGGCAGTTGGTTGACACCGGGGATTGGTGAATCAACAGCTTCACGTTGTAGCGGCATGGTCTCTGCTGCAGGTGAACGGGTACTGATGGAATCGCTACCGAGCAGTTGTAACAGGTGTTGGGCAGCGTTTGAATGCAGCAATTGTTGCTGTAGGCAGCGTCGCAGACGCCAGCTGGCGATCAGTATCGACAGCAGGCGAGGCAGTAGGCTGTAGGTTGCAATACTGGCCAACAGAAAGGGCCACCACTGGGTCATCAATACGGCAGAATTAG
>DRJH01000399.1 GCA_011052285.1 Gammaproteobacteria bacterium | reverse complement strand
TCTTGTCATCACGCAGCACCACATTGTAGCGTGGCCGTTCTTTCTTGATCAGGGTGCACTCAAGCAGTAGCGCATCCTCTTCGGTATGGGTCACGGTGGTATCGATCCGCTCCACCCGCTGCATCAGAGCTCGGGTTTTCGGTGCCATATTGGCTACCCGAAAATAACTGGCCAGCCGATTTTTAAGGTTCCGGGCCTTACCGACATAGATGCACAACCCCTTGTTGTCACGCATCACATACACGCCCGGCCGGGTTGGCGCATAGGGGAGCATCCTGGATTTTAGCTCAGTGAGCTTGTCCTGCAAGGATGGGGCGGGATCAATGGGGGGCGACTGCATTGGGTTTACAAGAATTCACGCCTGATTGGGTATTGGGGAATAATCAACAAATCCTCTCACAATAAGTATTACCTGGAAGACTGTCCGAAAGCAGGAGCAACGAACCGGTTGGCTCCTGCTCACGAACAGCCTCCTGGTTGTGGGGTCCCTGGCTTTATCGAGCTTGTGAAACTGCATTACCGGATTAGCCGGGTTAAGTTGTAGATCAAACGTGGTGGTCTTGACAGATTTCTGCTCGTCGCCGGTCAACCTGGAAAGGCTATCAGTGAAAGTGTCGGCTATGCAGAATTCCATCAACTCAGCACCGAGTCAAATAGTGCACCACCCGCTACGTCGCTCAATGGCACGGCCTCAACTCCAGGCGCGATGGAAAATCGCCTGCTCCCTGGATAAATAACGGCAATAGCTTCCAATTTCAAATCTTCAAGTGCAATCCGTATCGACGGCGTCATGCCTGGCGCGTCAGTTCGTTTGCACTCGACACCAACCATTTTCCCATTTATACGTAATACCAGATCGATTTCAGCACCCTGGTGTGTCGCCCAAAAAAAGGCCTCATCCGGGCGAACTGCATGCAATACCTCCTCGATGACATAGCCTTCCCAAGAGGCGCCAATCTTGGGATGTGTCATCAATTCACGCTCAGAACCAAGCCCCAGCAATTGGTGCAACAAACCGGAATCGCGGATATAAATCTTGGGTGACTTGACCTGGCGTTTACGTAAATTGGCATGCCAGGGTTGTAACTGCCTAACCATGAATGCATCGCTCAGGAGATCGAGATAGCGCCGTATCGTGGACTCACTGACCCCCATCGCCCGCGCGGGCTCGGCCGCGTTCCAGGTTTGCCCGTGATAGTGCGCCAGCATGGTCCAAAACCGCCACAATGCAGTCGAAGAGGTGCGCACTCCCCATTGGGGGAAGTCCCGTTCCAGTAGCGCCTGGATAAAATCCTTTCGCCAGGCCATGCTGTCCGTTTCCGTCGCCGCCAGATAGGACAGGGGAAAACCACCTCTCAACCAGTGTTGCCCCATGGACTCGTAGCCCAATTCACCCAGACTGAAACCACTTAGTGTCAGTGTCTCCATGCGGCCGGCCAGTGTTTCCGATGGCTGGCGGAGCAGATCACCGGATGCGCTGCCAAGAATAAGAAACCGGCCCTCATAACCCTTGCGATCCACCAGCACCCTGAGCACGGGAAATAAATCCGGCCGCCGCTGCACCTCGTCAATCACCACCAGGCCCTGCAACGTACCGAGTGCCGTCATCGGTTCGTCCAGCCGCGACAAGCTGATTGGATCTTCGAGGTCGAAATAGTTGGCCGAGTCCTCCGGCAGAAACTCGCGCGCCAGCGTCGTCTTACCGCATTGCCGCGGGCCGATCAGCGTCACAATCCGGCTACGCCCGAGTGCCGTACGGATATTGTTTAACCACGAGTGCCGTTGAATCATGAGGATAGAATACCATGAAAATCGGTTATGGAAAACCCGTTTTTCATGGCAGATAATCGGATGGCTTTCCGCTTGTTAACACCGCTCTATCAATTGAAATTCAGGAGCAGGGACAGATTTCAAATACGCGGGTTCACTCGGACTGTACAGTTGTAGGGTCCTTGGCTCTGTCGAGTTTATGAAACTGCATTCCCGGATTAGCTGGGTTTAGTTGTAGATCAAAGGCTGTAGTTTTGACGGCCTTCTGCTCAGCCCCCGTAAGTTTAACGAGGCTGTCGGTAAAAGTGTCGGCTATGCGGAATTCCATTAAGCATCAATCTCAACTTGTGTTTCTATTTGGTTAGCAATCGCTGTATAGAGATTTAGCTCCACCTCAGACGCGTGAATAGAAACAAGCAACGAATACCGGGCTACCTGATCATATCGTTCTAGGAGGCTGTCCGAGAATTGTTCGTCTTCATCTCGAACGGTCAAATTGATACGGATACGAAACTCATCTTCTGATTCAGACGGCCTCTTAACATCAAATCGCAAACTATGTGACTCATAGCGATAACGTGATGTCACACCCCGAGCAGAAGGATTTGACCCCACCCTTTTTTTGTAACACTGGCACTGCCCGGTTAGCGACAGCGCGGTAGCTCGAGTCGTGTTCTAGTGGAAAAATGGCGTTTATTGGCTCCAGTTTGGATTTTAGGGCCGCTCTCGCATAGTCAATGAGAGTTTCTGCCACTAGATCAGAGCGATTATTGACCAGAGAAGTGAACCAATCAGGCACGGCTGGCGAAGATAATGTTCTCGTTGATTTATCGCAAGAGAAATGGTTTCCTTGACTGTCGGCAGATCAGACCAGTCGAGGCAAAGAGGAAATCCGGATTTGGCTGTGACTAACAGCTCCTGCCCATTTTCACTGTAGCAGACGAAGCGTTCAGAGCGTGTTTGACCATGAATATAGGAAGAATGATTATTCCAGATACAGGCTAGCTGGTGCATCAAAGCAACATTCGCACGTCCCGACCGAATAGCTTCTATATGTTGACTCACCTGAACCGTTCGTTCTCGTCGATCCTCCATACATTTTCGTTCACGATGCTTATTTCTGGCAGCACTTTCTCTTCTCGATACCGAAATGTCTGACATGAGCAGTGGCTCTAACAACTGCTTTCTTTCTGGATAGCACTCGGCCCAAGCTTACCAACCATAGAGCCCACGTAGCCCTGCAACTACCCTACCGTCTCGACCCAACATCAGATTTAGAACTCGCCCCAGGGGCAGACCGTTACGGTCTATCTGCGCACCCAGCCAGCGTCCTGCAAGATATTCTGTGATACTACGATGGTGTGGTACGAAGCACTCCTCTTTTTCCATGAGAAATGGCTTTTTGACGGCTTCACATGCACTATCCCTTTCCGTTGGAACACAGGTATCCAGGCAAGGGAAACAATCACTGGCCTGATCTGAATCGAGTGAAACCCCTGCCTTGTCAGACAAAAGTAAAATAGCACATAGATACCCTGCGACATCAAGCAGCTTTGCTGTGGACACTGGACGACTACGTCTCGCATTGCGATGGCGTTTGTTCTTCTCTTCAACCAGTTTTTCACAAGCCAGCTGAAATGTCTCTTGGCGTGTTGAAGGCCACTGGTCGCCTCGAATCGCATTGGCAAGCAATCCAAGGGTCTGTGGGTTGCTCAGCATATTGTCGATGCCTGATCTTTTGGCTTTCTCGATGAAGGCATTGGGGTCTTTTAACCCATGGTTCTTGTGCAAGATGGCAAGTGTGTCATTCTTGGTTAGAGGCTCAAGCATCAGGACAGTGATTTCACTACCGGGCAAAATACCCCTTAGAACCTCTCGATCTGTCGAACCAAACCAGTCTGCTGCACGTCATGCAAT
>DRJH01000398.1 GCA_011052285.1 Gammaproteobacteria bacterium | reverse complement strand
TGCTTGATGCCATGCAGGAATTCGACGGCTGCGTTTTGGACTTTAACAACGGGTAGTTCGGAATAGTGTGGTGAAGCTTCTCCCTGTTGACGCCATTATGGTTTTCTCGTTATGCTGAGGGCTAATGGTATCTGCTGTTACAATCATGCCGCCGGGAAACCTATGGGAAAGCATTAAACGCCTTCCTGTATTAACTTTATAATGACTATATGAAATGACTGGGTAACTATTCAACGTATTCATCTTTTGTCCCATTACGGCGTGTGTTCGTACTCGAATGCTCACATAGGATCGATATGCTCACATTTCTCTGTGTGAAAATGCCTGGTACTGAACCACAATCTAAACACACTGAATCGTTACATGACTGGGAACATGAATAAAAGCAAATCATACGATGCCATTATCATCGGTGCCGGAATCATCGGTACTGCCACTTCTTTGGGTTTGGCGAGAAAGGGCTGGCGGGTCCTCAACATCGACAGTCTCCCAGCCTCCGGTTACGGTTCTACTTCTGGATCGTGTGCCATCATTCGCCCGTACTATTCGACCATCGATGGTTCTGCCATCGCCTATGAAAGTCATTTCTACTGGAAAGACTGGGAAAATTTTATCGACGCAAAGGATGAACGTGGTTTGATTCGTTATAATGACTGTGGATCACTGGTTATAAAAACCAAACAAAATAATTACTTAAAGAATATCTTGAAGATTATGGATGAGCTAAATGTTCCCTATGAGCATTACGATGCCGATCAGATCGTCGCGCGTCTACCCATTATGAATAAACAATCTTACGGGCCGGTAAAATCCGCTGATGATGCAGATTTTGGCATGGACAATGGCAAGGAAATCGTCGGTGGGGTCTTCTTCTCGCATGGTGGTTATATCAATGATCCGCAACTGGCAACCCATAATATGCAAATTGCTGCCGAGAAAAATGGCAGCAAATTTCTATTCAATAAATCCGTAACGGCTATACATCGACAACATAACCAGGTGACCGGTGTAAGTCTTGATGATGGTCAATTACTGCAGGCTGAGGTGGTGCTTAATGCAGCTGGTCCGCATTCCTATAAAATCAACCAGCTTGCCGGTGTTGTCGAGGGCATGAATATTGGGACCAGAGCACTTCGTCATGAAGTGGCTCATGTACCTTCGCCAACTGGCTATGACTATGAAAATGAGGGCTGCATATTCTCTGATAGTGATGTTGGGGCCTATATGCGCCCCGAACAGGGCAATTTCTTTCTCATCGGTAGTGAAGATCCACCATGTGACAAACGCCAGTGGGTTGATCCGGATAATTTTGATCACAACTTTACCGAACAATGGCGAACCCAGGTAATGCGTGCCGGTCAACGCATCTCCAGTTTAGCTATTCCCTCAACTACGAAAGGTGTGGTTGAACTGTATGATGTGACTGACGACTGGATTCCCATTTATGATAAATCTGACCTGCCAGGCTACTACATGGCCATCGGTACCTCAGGCAATCAGTTCAAAAATGCCCCCATCGTCGGTGAAATGATGGCCGATTTAATCAGTGCCAGCGAGTCTGGTCAAAACCATGACCAGGAACCGTTATCATTCCATCTAAAACATATCGACCGTACGGTGAGCCTGGGCTTTTATTCCCGATTGCGGGAAGTTAATCAAGCTAGCAGTTTCTCAGTGCTTGGATAGACACTTAAAATTCAGAGGATCGGGTGAACATTGATTCACACGGTTCAGTAGAAACCACTCAAAAAGTAAACCATAACCGGGTAATATGCACTGGGAGGCAATATGAAATCACACGTACAAGCAGTCATTATCGGCGGGGGCGTCGTCGGATGCAGTGTGCTATACCATTTGACCAAGTTTGGTTGGAAAGACGTATTACTGATTGAACGATCGGAACTTACCTCAGGTTCTACCTGGCACGCCGCCGGAGGATTCCATACCCTCAATGCGGATACCAATATGGCAGCGTTACAGGGTTATACCATCAAGCTCTATCGTGAACTGGAGGAAATTTCCGGCCAGACATGCAGCCTGCATCATGTTGGCGGTTTGACCCTGGCGACCACAACAGACCGGTTTGATTTTTTAAAAGCTGAACGAGCCAAACATCGGCATATGGGTTTGGAGACCCAGATCGTTGGCCCTGAGGAAGTCAGGAGACTCTCCCCCGTCACCAACATCGATGGTGTGCTTGGTGCACTGTATGATCCTCTGGATGGTCACCTCGACCCGTCCGGCACCACCCAGGCGTACGCCAAAGCCGCAAAACTTCAAGGCGCCAGTATTTCGCTACGTAATCGGGTATTGGAACTTAACCCGCAAGCTGATGGTAGCTGGGAAGTCGTTACCGAACAGGGGGTCGTGAAAACCGAACATGTGGTGAATGCAGCAGGTCTCTGGGCCAGGGAAGTGGCTGCGATGGTGGGTGTCTATTTACCATTGCATCCGATGGAACACCAGTACATTGCTACTGACGATATACCCGAAGTTTACCAGGCTGAAAAAGAACTACCTCACGTGATGGATGCAGCAGGTGAAAGTTATCTGCGCCAGGAGGGCCGTGGCCTGGTAATCGGTTTCTATGAACAGGAGTGTGATCCCTGGGCAGTGCATGGTACCGCATGGAATTTTGGCCACGAACTGCTGCCCAATAAGCTGGATCGACTCGGTGATGCCCTCGAAGCAGCCTATCAGCGTTATCCGGTATTGCAAACTGCCGGAGTAAAAACAATTATCAATGGTCCATTCACCTTTGCCCCGGATGGCAATCCACTGGTTGGCCCGGTGCCGGGTCTGCGTAATTACTGGGCAGCCTGTGCGGTAATGGCGGGGTTCAGCCAGGGTGGTGGTGTGGGTTTGACCCTCGCGGAGTGGATGGTAGAGGGGCAGCCCTCCCGTGATGTTTATGCCATGGATGTTGCCCGCTTTGGTGATTATTGCACCCCTGTTTACACCCGGCTCAAAGTCGTTGAGAACTATCAGCGTCGTTTCGCAATCTCGTATCCGAATGAAGAATTGCCGGCAGCAAGACCCTTCCGCTGTACCCCGGCCTATGGCATTTGGCAGCAACAAAATGCCGTATTTGGCTCGGCATACGGCATGGAACACGTCAACTATTTTGCCGCTCCCGATGAACCTGCATATGAAACCCCAAGTTTTCGTCGCTCCAATGCGTTTACGGCCATAGCGGCCGAATGCCATCACGTCCGTACTGCGGTTGGCATCAATGAAATCCATAACTTTGGCAAATATGAAATTAGTGGCCCGCAAGCTGAATCATTTCTCGACACCGTTATGGCCGGACGTCTGCCAAAGCTTGGTCGGCTCGGACTGTGCCCGATGCTGAATGACAAGGGTAAAATTATCGGTGATTTTACGATATCCCGTCTTCAGGAGTGCTGTTTCCAGGTTACCGGTTCCTATGCGGCACAGGCTTACCACTTGCGCTGGTTTGAAAAACACCAGCCAATTTCCGGGGTTGCGATTCGAAATCTCTCGGATCAACGTCTTGGATTTCAAATCGCCGGTCCGCTGTCACAAAAATTATTAAGCAAGGTCTGCGATGTGGATATATCGACGAAGGTATTTCCTTTTCTCTCTGTCAAAGCCCTGCATGTTGGCCATTGCGCAGCTATTGTGCAACGGGTTTCCTATACTGGTGATCTGGGCTATGAGATTTACGTCCCCGCAGATCAGCAAATCGCGTTGTACCATGTTCTCAGCGAGGCTGGAAAAGAGTTCGATCTGAAACCCTTTGGCATGCGCGCCATGATGAGTCTTCGTCTGGAAAAGTCTTTTGGTTCCTGGCTGCGTGAATACAAGCCGGATTACACCCCGCTGGAAACCGGTCTGGATCGCTTTGTAGCCGCTAATAAGGCCAGCGATTTTATCGGCAAAGAAGCCGTGTTAAAGGACAAAGTGCAGGGGCCAAAACGACGCTTGTGCAGTTTTATCGTAGATGCTGATGATGCCGATGCCTGGGCGGATGAACCCATTTGGTATGATGATAAAGTGGTAGGATTTGTCACTTCCGGTGGTTATGCCCACTACGTAAATAAAAGTGTAGCCCTTGGCTTTTTGCCGATGTCACTGGTCAAAGACGGACAACAAGTAGAAATAGAAATTCTTGGGCAGCGCAGAAAGGCAACACTATTTACTACGCCTCTATTCGATCCAAATTCCGAACGAATGAGGAGCTGACTCTATAAATAATACAGTTGCCACTACAATAGAACACTTAACGCAGGTCAATCACTGTCATTATCGTGTCTATGAATCCGCTAAGGCAAAACATCCTGAGCGCTGGAGCCAGAATACTCGCTGCTGGGATACAAAAGTGGTGTATCTGAATCCGGATCAATCTTCGTAACTTCTCAATAACCCCGGGCAAAGTCAAAGTTTTATTACCTATCCGAGGGCGAACGAGGCTCATGCACTCTTGGGCCACGGACTCATCCGCCGCAGAGGAATTGCCTGAAGTTCTTGACGAGCGGGTAGATCCAGACGGCCTTTTTGGGCAGCAATGCCTGGTTGTGGACATGGAGCTTGCCACGGCCTGTGGTGGTGCCCAGGTGGGTCCAATTGGCGGCCCGGTAACAGGTGCCACGGAAGCGTGGAAGTTCAACGAAGGTCTCGAGCAAGACCGGGCTGTAGCCATGGAGCAGGTGCCAGTCCTTTAGGAGCTTGCGTGCGGCCAGGC
>DRJH01000397.1 GCA_011052285.1 Gammaproteobacteria bacterium | reverse complement strand
GCCTTGATACCGCGGGTCAAGTGGCATTCAAGCTGACCGCAATCAATGCAGGTCCAGCAACAGCTGATTTGGTCTGGGCATCTCGAGTGCTGACAGGATATTGGGTGTACTTGGCCATTGCTGCTTATATTGGAACCTACTTTGTGTGGATAACACTGCTTAAGCATGCGCCAGTTGGCCCAGCATTTGCGGCCACCCATCTTGATGTTGTCGCAGTACTGTTCATCTCCACAATATGGTTCGGAGAAACACTTTCTTTGCGTCAAATATTGGGTGCTGTCATGATCGTCTCGGGTATCACCGTGTTGGCTTTCGGGCGAGAGAATTCAAAATGAATACCCCAGCTGCTTATTGGTATCAGATTGATAAGGGGCATCAGGTTGATAAGGTTGAGCGGCTCGATCAATGGGACTTCGTTTTTTCTCCCTGGCATTTCGGTACAAAAATTCTTTTGATGGCAGTTTTGAGCATCACTATGCATGGATGTACCCGCTTGCAAATACCGCTGTTACAACGTGATGTGCCGGCAACTTGGCACCACATATCACACAGTCAGCATGCAGTATCGGTACCTCAGCCTGATCTTAAAAATTGGTGGCGGGCTTTTGCAGATCAAGAGTTAGAAAAAATAGTCATTAACGCATTACGGAGTAATCTTGACTTGCAGCAGTCGGTAGGTCGAATACGTGCTGCACGGGCACTAGGGCAGTACACCAGTAACAAATTAAAACCGAGCCTAACCTTTCGTACTGACTCTACTCCTTATCCTGGGGTTGATACCAGTTATTTTGTTGCCGGGTTTGATGCCACTTGGGAACTAGGTATTTTCGGAAGTCACAACAGCGAGATACTTGGCGCACTATCCAAACTCAATCTTGCGCTAGCCGAAACACAGGCAGCACGAGTATCTGTCGTAGCTGAAGTAGTGCGGACCTATATCAAGCTGCGGAATACGCAACAAAAACTGGTATTACTGAACAATCTTGCACGAACGAAAAAAATATTGCTTACTTTGGTTCGTATACGGCAGACACTAGGTTTTGCAAGCATGGTTGACGTCTCACGCAGTGAGGGTGGATATACCGAAAGTTTAGTATCAATTAGCCAGATCCGTGAGATCGAGGAAAAAAGCCTACAGCAGTTGGCAGTTTTACTTGGCTATACCGAACCGGACCCAATCTGGCGAAAATTGGGTTCTCTACCCACGATCAGCTCTTTTCATATTGAATCGGAACCAGCCGATCTTCTACGCACCCGGCCTGAGATACGATATGCAGAAGAGAATGCACTTTTAGCTGCCAGCCGGCTTGGTCTTGCTAAAGCCGACCTGTATCCAAAGATTTCGCTCGGCGGTGGTATAAGTGTCGCCACGCGTATCAATGGTCTATCGATGGGGGCACCAACACAGATTTTTTCAATAGGCCCACAAATTGATATTCCACTCTTTAATTGGGGTGCACGCAGGGCGATAGTGAGTGCACGTGATACAGAACTTTCCGCTGCTCTTTTGGCGTATCGGCAGGCCATAGTGGTAGGTGTTGCTGAGGTTGAATCTGCACTAACATCGTTGCAACACAAACAGTATCAAGTTCAGCGTGAGAAACAAAGAGTTGGTGTACTCATGCGATTCGCAAAAAAGACAAAGAGCCTCTGGGATCTACAGCTGGCGAACAGGTACGACTGGGCTACTGCACACATGGCGGTTGATGAGGCACGACTTGATCAGTTTGATGCAAAGTATGCCGAATCCATTGCATTTATTTCACTTTATAAGGCTCTTGGAGGTGCTCCACCTTTGCCTCATGATGTGGGATTATGATCTCGCTGGCACGAAAGACATTGCTTTACGAGTGGCGGCGATATCTCCCTGCTACATTATCCGTGTCCTTCGCTGGGCTTTTGTTGCTTATCCAAGCTGCGTTGGTATATGGAATTTTTGGTGCTGCTGCTATCTATATTACACAATCAAGTGCGGACTTGTGGGTAGGTCATGCCGGTACGGAGAGTTTTGATCTTGGTCGCCCCATACCGGCCGACACAAAAATGAAATTACTCATGGATCCAGATATTGAGCGTGTCGAACCTTTTCAATTTCTGAGCGGTGACTGGCGCGGCCCAAAGAGTCACGGCACTGTGGCCGTACTCATCTCCGGGATAGACCCACAATCAAGCAGCATGATGTTCGACCAATCTCTTTCACCCTCAATGCGCCGCTATTTGTATGAACCTGGCTCCATAATTATCGACCAAAATGATCTCCATAAATTGGGTCTGGGTAATAGTAACTATGGGAGTATCAATAACCATCGTGTTCACATTGTTGGTAAGACAGTAGGTATCGGTGCACTTGGCGGCGTGAACGTACTAACGTCATTGGCTACTGCAAAATTGTTATCAGAAAATAGTAATAGTAACGAAATGGTATCGTATTACGGGGTCAAGATTCGCCATGGTAACAACCTATTTAAAGTAAAAAATCGTTTGCGTACTAAATCCACTCTGAGGATGTATGAAGTATGGACTCAAGAAGAGTTTGCACAAAAAACCATGTTGTATTGGCTATTTGATACTGGTGCGGGGCTAGGCGTCTTATTTCTTGCCATCATTGTTCTAATCGTCGGTGTTGTGATTACAAGTCAGACACTCATGGCAGCGGTCGCTGCCTGTTTGCGGGAATATGCCACATTGCAGGCTCTGGGAGTCGGGTTTAATGAATTGAGGAAGGTTGTTCTGGAGCAGGCTGCATGGATTGGTGGACTTGGTATTGTTCTTGGTGACATCTTTGGTGCTGCTGTGTTGATTGCAGCCAACAAGTTTGGTGTGCCAGTAAAAATTAACACGCTATTGGTTCTCACCTCAACCATCCTGGTCATGATGATTGTTTTGATTTCCGGCTTGCTATCGGTGCGCACATTGCACCACGTAGATCCTGCTAATTTACTGAGATAATATACCTATGCCAGCAAACCTTATTGTAAATAATATACGTAAATCTTATTTGACTGGTCATATTCGCATGCAGGTACTTAGTGATATTTCGTTAATAGTGGAACCAGGCAACCTGACTTTGATTTCTGGCCCTTCTGGATGCGGTAAAAGTACATTATTGTCGATAATAAGTGGATTATTACGGCCAGACGAGGGGAGTGTATCTGTCTTTGGCCAAGACCTATGGAAACTAAGCGCACGAGAGCGTGAGAGATTTCGTCTTAAACATACCGGTTTTGTGTTTCAAGGTTATAATTTATTTCCAGCGCTCACAGCACTTGAACAAGTCGCATTACCTCTTACTTATCTAGGATTTACCATCTGGGAGTCAATCAAGCGTGCGAAGGCAGCGATTGATGAGATTGGCCTCGGGACGCGTTCAGGTCTTCGTCCGTCAGAATTATCTGGGGGTGAAAAACAGCGTATTGCCATAGCGCGTGCTTTAGCCAAAAATCCAGGTCTCTTATTTGCAGATGAACCAACCAGCGCCCTTGATGCCCACAATGGCATGGTTGTTATCGATACGATGCATAGAATAGCCAAGGAACACTCAACAATAGTTTTGTGTGTCAGCCATGATCCTCGTCTGATTGAACATGCTGATCGGGTAATAACAATGGAAGATGGCCAACTGCTGAATGATCTCAGAGATCTTACTCATAGCGCCTAATCCTGTAGCGCCTAATGATTTGCAGCTGGGTCAATACATCAATGAAATCTTATATCATACGCTGGGGCCTGATTGCCAGCTTACTCGGGATGGTGGTTGTATTTGTTGCTGGGCAACACGACACGAACGCATCAGACAAGGCGGCTCAAGTTAACTTACCCTATGTTGCAGTCGCGAGAGGTTGGGTTGATATTAGTGGTGGGTTGGTCCACATAAACAGTTCAGTAGGTGGTGTAGTGGACGCGGTTTTGGTTAATGAAGGCGATGAAGTTAAAAGAAATCAGAAATTATTACAATTCAACACAGAACAGGTAAAGATCGAGATCGCAATTAACAAGGCTGAATTATTAAGAGCCAAAGCAGCAAAAAATGCACTGCTCGCTAAATTGGCCTACACTTCCCGGCGTGTGCAAAAATTACGTATGGCAGTACATAACGGCGCATTGCCAGGTGAATCGGAAGCGGAGGCTGTTATGAAGGCCAAGTTGTTAGCAGCACAATTATCTGCAGCAGCTGCTGATATACAGATTGCTAAACAACGTACGTTCAGGTCACTATATGCGCTCAAGCGAACCAGTATTCGTACCCCGGTGTCGGGTAGTATTGTGAAAAGGATGGTGCATACAGGTGACAGTGTTGCAAGCAGTGATACATTATTCGAGATTATTCCAAAAAAACCACTGATCATACGGGCAGAAGTTAATGAAACCTTCATCAATAACATTCGGCCGGGGATGGAAGCAGAAATCAAGCCAAATGGTAGTCAGAATACTTTCAAAGCGCATGTATTAATGGTGGGGAAAGTATTTGGGTTGGGGCGAATTAGCAATGATCCAGGGCAGAGCACCTATGAAAATGATGTCCAGGTCATATTGACAGCATCACAGTCAGGTTTGCGTATAGGTCAGCATGTGCTTGTTCGTTTTCTTTCCACTCCTGCACCAGGTCAAAAGTGATCGCATATTCGGTTCGGCCTTTAATGCAATATATCATGGCCGTAGCTTGAAGATGCTTTCAGTAACGGTGCATCACTAAACTTTTTCCGGGTGTCCGCATAAAAAGGCTGGGCTTATCCATTCGCTTATGGCTGTAATATCTTCTATGCCTTACCAATCTGTAATATAAGGGAATGCTGCCAGCAAGGTAACCGGTGGTAATCTGTTTCCAACGTCGACCATTACTTGAACAACACAGGAGACAGACCATGAGAAATATCCCCAGAACATTGATTGCGATCACCATCGTGAGGAGAGTTTAGATGTTAGTCAATGCCAATCACCTGCAACTTAACCTGCAGGGTCACCAGGTTCTAAGGGATGTCAGCCTGCACCTGCAACGAGGAGAAATTTACGGCCTACTCGGGCCAAATGGCGCTGGTAAAAGCACAACCATCGCTGTATTGCTGGGTCTTTACCCTGCTGACAAAGGCGATCTGAAGCTGTTTGGTGTTAATTCTGGTAACTATGTGGCATTACGTCGACGTATCGGCGTCATGCCTGAACTTTCCGGCTTTTATGAATGGATGAGCGCCAATGACTACCTGGTCTGGTACGCTGGATTTTATGGTGGGTTGCAACAGTCGGTAGCTGAACTATTGCAACGTGTCGGGCTTGAGGCGACCGACGATAAGCCCATCGGCCAGTTTTCGCGTGGTATGAAGCAACGTCTCGCACTGGCACGGGCTCTGGCACATGGGCCGGAGTTGCTAATTCTCGATGAGCCTACCAATGGCCTTGATCCTCGGGGACGTCGCGAGATTCATGATCTGCTGCTCGAGTTGGTCGGCGAGAGTCAAGTAGGCATCCTGTTATGCACCCACCTGCTAGATGATGTTGAACGCCTGTGCAGCAAGATCGGTATCATCGATCGTGGACACAGCGTGGCCGAAGGTTCATTACCAAAACTTCTCGGTGATACACAGACCGGGCGCCGTTATCGATTGCGTATCAGCCATACCCAGGACGTGCGGTACATACCAGCTGGTCTACAGATACTCGGTAGAGAGGGTGATTGGTGGCATCTGGAAGTATCACCAATTCTGGCATCTGACCCAAGCAGAGTCTGGAGAGATTTAATAACCCAAGGCTGGTGTATATTGGAGATTCATGCCGAGAGTGGAGGGATGGAAGAGCTGTATCTTCAACTAACCGATACGTCGGCAACAACGCTCAGGGAGGAGGCTGCATGAACGCATATATTCTGATTGCCCTAAAAGAACGCCGTGCCCTGTTGCAGAACCAGCGCGGATTAGTCTGGTTACTGGCCTTTAGCAGCATCCTGTCGGCTTTTGCACTGCTATTGATCAGCAGTAAAGAACTGAGCCTGCTGGACAATGCACAGGTTGTCTATATGATGGCTGGGACCGTCACTGCGGCAGGCGCTCTGATTGCGGTCATCATGGGTGCAGATGCCTTTGCCGGTGAATGTGAGCGAGGCACCTTGGTGGCTCTGCTGATCGCACCTGTGTCAACGTCACAACTCCTCATGGGCAAGGCTCTCGGCTTGGCCGGTGCCTGGGGGCTGATGTACCTACTCGCCTTGCCGTATCTTTGGTCCGTAGGAATTGGCGGCCAGAATCTGCTCCAGGCGGTCTCCTATCTGGCATTATTTGGGACCCCGGTCGTACTCGGTTTTGGCTATCTGGCTATGGCTTTGTCGGCACGCAGCGGTAGTGTACTTTCCTCAATGTTGAGTAGCCTGATCGTGTTGCTACTCTCAGCCAGCCCGCTGTTGATTGGTCCTGGCTTGCGCAGCAGCACCATTGGTAAAACACTAGATGCCATCAATCCTTTTTCTGGTGCACTCAATACCTTCGACTCAGTGATTATTGACAGTGCTTCTTTTTCTGCCCAAATACCTCGATTGGTATTGGTGTTGGTATGGCTGGTGAGCACATTTTTGGTGGCGCGAAATGTCGCCCGGCATCCTAATTTTCGTTGATATCAGAGAGATAATATGAATATTTTTTATACCATACTATTTGCCATGGCACTGTTGCTCGGCAACAGCCAGAGTCAGGCCGCAAATCTGCAACTGCAACTGGCGGCAGATAGTAATAACCCGATTACTCCCACCATGGGTGACTGGATGCATTTTGACAGCGTGATCCGTAACACGGGCAAGCAAGCGCTGGACGGATTGGTGGCCTGGATCAGCCTGGTAGAGGTCACACCTGGCCGTGAACAGCCCATGGATCTCGAAGATTGGAGCGCGCACAAGGCAGTCACCGGTACCTCTCTGGTACCCGGGGCCACTGTGCAGACCAATTGGCCGGTGCGATTGATAAAAAACGGTGATTACCGGGTCGTGATCAGCGCCACCGACCATAATGACAAAACTGTATTTACCAGCCCAACCATACAGTTTCACGTGGTACAGAAACCAGTAATTGAATCTTCCCGTATTCTACCTATCGCTATTGGTCTACCACTGTTGATTGTAGGACTGCTGGGATATCGAAAATATGCGCAGCACCACGGTGAATCTGCATAATATTGTTAACGGAATGTCAGGTACAAGGACCCATGCTACTTTACAGGTGGAAAATCTTAGCAAATGGTAACATTGTTTAACACCCTATCGAGTATCGTATATCGATGCATATCTTACTGATTGAAGACGACAAGGAGGCAGCGGCTTACTTGGTTAAGGGCCTGTCTGAGAGTGGTCATGTCGTAGATCACGCAGCCGACGGTGAAGATGGATTGCATATGGCACTGAGTGTTGGATTTGATGTTTTGGTGGTTGATCGTATGCTGCCAAAGCGTGATGGTTTGTCCATTATCCGAATGCTGCGTGCGGGGGGAGTGTCCACACCGGCACTGATTCTCAGCGCACTGGGTGAAGTTGATGACAAAATTGAGGGCCTGCGTGCTGGCGGGGATGACTATCTGGTGAAGCCCTATGCCTTTGGAG